>CAVGBY010000028.1:0-2364 GCA_963627355.1 uncultured Prevotella sp.
ATCGAAGTATGCAAAATTTTCTATTTTCTTATATTACAAGGAATTAATTTTTACTATCTCACTTTTTTTTATTTTTTTATAATATCAAGAAATAGGAAATAACAAAAAATTAACACACATTGCGGTGGATAACTTGTGTACAATGTGTGTTTGTCCCGTTGAAAACCTGTTCTTATCCTAAAGAAACCGCTCCCTGCTCGTTGATTGCAAGAATTGATTTACATTCCGAACAGCGAAAACGCCCGGCTCTAGTAGCACGCAAATGCTTGTTGCACATTGGACAAGCAAAAACTTTTGGAAAAACGCTTTCAGTAGGATGAGCCCCCTGATGAAAATAACTTACAGCGTCTTCTGTTGTGTCCTTAATGTTAAAGAACTGGGCGAATCCCAAAAGCTGGAAAACCTCATAAACTTTCGGCTGGATTTCAAGAAGAACAATATCGCCGCCTTTTGGCTTTAGCATTTTCAAAAAAGAAGTAAAGGAGCCGATTCCCGTTGAAGAAACATAATTCAACGCAGAACAGTTAAAAATCAAATTAATAAAACCGGCCTCAACAACTTTTGTTATCTTCTTCTGAAAAAAACTTGAATTGTAAGTGTCAATATATCCATTCAAATAAACGCGAAGACCGTTTGGAACAGAATCAATTTTTTCCAAAGAAATTTTCAAACTGTCGTCTTTTTCGTTATCAAAACCAGGAACTATGTTATTGTTATTATCATTCATACCTTGCAGACTCCGTTCGTTGCATTTTATCTAACGTTTAGTTTACAGCAATTTAAATGTTAGGTCAAATTGGAATGGAATTAATTCGCGCCAATCAATATACTAAAAAGCATGAATTTAGATAAAATTTATATTGTTTTGGACCATCCGGATGAATGTAGAAATATTGGCTCAGCGTGCAGAGCAATGGCAAACAATGACATAAAGAATCTTAGAATCGTAGGAAAAAAAGAAAATTACGACACAGAGAAAGTCCACGTACTGGCAATCCATGCGGCATACATTTACGACAACGCGGAATTTTTTGATTCAATTACAGAAGCCACAAAAGACTGTTCAATTGCGGCCGGGACAACAAGAAGGCGGGGACAAAACCGTAAAGGGAAACTCCTTTTGCCGGAGGAATTTGCCGAAATCGCAAAAACTCATACAGGAACAACAAAAGATAACGGCGCGAACATCGCCGTTGTTTTTGGCAATGAACGCACCGGGCTAACCGATTCCCAGCTAAAGGAATGTACTCTGGGGGTTACAATTCCTTCAAGCGAGGAATTCGGCTCGCTGAATCTTTCCCACGCAGTCCAGATTATTTCCTACCATCTTTTTAGGGCAAAAAACGCAGGGCTTACCGGCTACACACCGCTCACGCTGGAAAGACTCGACAAGACTGTCGCAACAATTGCAGACAATCTGCAGAAAATCGGATTTTTCAAAATCACCGGCCGCCAGGACATGGAAACATTCTGGAGAAGCATTCTTTCCAGAGCCGCATTGTCCGAAAGCGAAGCCAAGTATATTGAAAAGATTTTCAACAAAGCCGCAGGTTTAGCTGGCAAAAATTAAATCTTCCGGACCGATTAATTTTTTGTTCTCGCCGCGGACTGAACACGTCAAAGCCAGACAATATTCCAGCTCGCGGACATTTCCTGTCCAGTGCTTTTCTTTTAGAACGTCAATCGCCTCTTTTGTAAAAACAATTGAATCAAATCCATTTTCCAAAAGAAAATTTGAAACAAGAGCATCAATATCCTCTTTCCTGGAATTCAACGAAGGAATCGAAATGACTTTTCCTTTCAATCTTTCGTAAAAATCACGCCGAAAAAGCCCCCGCTTTACGCGTTCTTCAAGATTAACATTGGTCGCGCTTATAATCCGCACATCGGAATAAGATTCTTTTGTAGAGCCAACCCGGCAAAAGCAGCCTGAGTCAAGGAATTTTAAAAGTTTTGCCTGAACCGGAAGCGGAATTTCAGAAACCTCATCAAAAAGGACAGTTCCTCCATCAAGTTCCTGCAAAATTCCTTTTTTATCTTTTGCTCCGGTAAAAGCCCCGGAAACAGAGCCGAACAGTTCAGCCTCCGCAATCTCTGGCTGAATGCAAGGCATATTTATTCTTCTGAAACGCTTGCTTTTCCGTAAAGAAATTGAATGAATCAACTCCGCCGCCAAAGTTTTTCCTGTTCCAGACTCTCCTTCGATAATCAAAGGCAAATCAGTTTTTCCAAATGTGTAAAAATTATTTCGCAAAGATTTTGTGGAAAATGAAGTTCCGGCAAAGCGTTTTAAAGTCGGAGGCAAATTTTCACATGATTTCTGTGGATTTCCTCCGGCAGAATCCAACAGAAAATCCTTCAGAA
>CAVGBY010000028.1:2374-20185 GCA_963627355.1 uncultured Prevotella sp.
ATTCTGGGCAACAATATAATCGCACGGAAACGGCATCATATTGAGCTTTAAATTTTCAGATTCAAGAAAGACTTTAAAATCAGACTGAGCTGATTCAATAAAAAAAACTTTTTTTAATGAAATATTTTTTCCGCTGACAAAAAAACTGATTTCATCTAAAGAGGTAACCGCTGAACTGTCAACAATCACCGCTAAATTTTGGTTTTGCCCATCCTGCTGAATAGATTCAACGAACAAAGCCACGCTTGAATAAATTTTTGCCGGATTCTTACTGCCCAATAATTTTCCAAAAAAGACAATAACCTCCGGCCTCTTTGAAATCAAAGAGACTTGCGACAAACCGACCGAAATCAAGTTGCCCCTCCCTTGGCAATCCTTTTTTCCCCCAGAAAAAACAATCACCCTTTACTTTTTTAAAATTTTATAGATGCACAATGTAAGTACATATTTAAGAAATGGAAGAACAAGAAAAATTTTAAACGGATTTCTGATGATTTCATGAAAAATTTCGTGTCCACGCTCAAAAGTTTTTTCATCCACGCGCTTTATACGTTTTGAAAAAATTCCGAACGCATCCCGGTAATAAATAAAAATACTTGAAGAAAACTGATTCCGCCGTTTGTATGACCAGCAATTTTTGTCTTTTATTCCCTCGCTGACAAGAACAAGCGAAGGTGAAGATTTGTAAATTGACTGAACAATATCGTTCTCCATATTTTTTGGATAATAACCAACATAACGTCCGACAATCCGCAGATTTGGGTAAGTCGCATGAAGATTTTTTTCCGCAGAATGTAATGTCTGGCCACGAGAGCCAAGCAGATACAGAGTTTTAAAATGAGAATCCAGCACTGAAAGAATATTTATTACCGCAGAAAAAGGATTGTATCTTACCGGAATTTCCCTTTTAAGGAAATTTGCACCGTTGATGATACTTTTTGAAATCGGAATTATTAAATCCGCATTGTTTATGCAATCCTGAAATTCTCCGCGGCGACGTGCTTTTAACAAATCCCAAATAGAAAGAAACACAATCTGCTTTGTTCCAGGCTTTGCCAAAAGCTCTAAGATTTCAATCTCTAGATCTTCCGGACGAAGAATATCAACTGGCACATCTAAAACCTTAATTCTTTGGATTCCCATATTTTCCTCTATTTTATAATTATACACAATTTACTGGTTTAGTGCAGACTGAACAGCGGCAATTCCATACAAAGCGGCGGTTTCACAACGCAGAATATTCCCAGGAAAGTGTACTGCATAAAATCCGGCGGACAAAAGAAATTCAATTTCATCTGGACTTATTCCGCCCTCGCAGCCGACAGCAACCGCAACTTTTCTGATTTTTCCACAAGATTCTTTTTCTGATTCAGACTGAAAGATTTTTTTTAGGGAAACAGTTTTTTCATTCCGTTCCCAAAGCACAACCGCAACAGATTTTTCTTCCGCAGAGTCAACCGCCCCGGAAGATTTTTTTTCATTCCAAAAAGCAACCGCCTCCTCTGTAGAAACAGGGTCAAGGATTTCTGTTTCCACCGGCGAGCCGCTCTGCTGCCGGGCTTCACGCACAATCCGTTCTATCCTCTCTTTTTTTGAATGTCGCATTGAAAGAACGTTCTGCTTCTGGGAAAATTCTCCGCAGACTGGAATAATATATTTTACGCCACATTCTGTTGCCTGACGGATGATTTGCTCCATTTTTACAGGTTTCGCAATGTACTGAAAAAGAAAATATTCAACTTGCGTAGAAGAATTTTGAATCTCTTCTGCCCTTGTTCCTCGCGTAATGTCCAGTTTTTCAGAATTTTCTGATTTTTCACAAACCTGAACAAGAATTTCCCTGGAATTTTCGTCCACCGTGCAAACCGTTGTGTTCCGTAAAGTTCCGTCCGGAAAGCGCACAGAAAGCATATCCCCGGACTTTAGCCTAAGAACCTGCCTAAGATACCGGAAATCTTTTCCGCAGATACGGAGCAGTCCCTTTTTGTCTGGAAATTCCCTGGAAATAAACTGGCGCATTTATTCAGCCTTTGTTGAATTTTTAGATTCTTCCGCCGCTTTTTTTGCCTCGGCCTCAAGCTGAAGTTCTTTCAGAGTTTTTGTTGACTTAAGCAATTTTTCAAAATCTTTTGTTGTGTTCAGCAGCTCAAGAGCCGCATTAAGCTGGATGTCGTAATCAAGGTCATAAAGCGCGGTCGGTTTTGTTCTATTGACTTGGATTCGGATAATACGACGCAAAAGCCGGGTGTTAAGATTATATTCCTTGCTAAGTTCTTCCGCATAAGAGGCGATTTCCGCTTCTGTCATTCCCGGATGTTCCTCAACATAATTAACAATCACATTCGCATCAAGCAACGCTGAATAATTTTTTTCATCATCTTCTGTGAGTTTTGGATACAAGACTTCTTTATCCGGCTGAATTCCAACTTTATCAATATTCGTGTCGCTCGGTGTGTAATAACGCGCAACCGTCATTTTCACCTCTTCGTTTACACCAAGCGGAATAACCTGCTGAACAGAACCTTTTCCGTAACTTTTTGCTCCAACAAGATATGCAAGATGATTGTCCTTTAATGCGCCGGCAACAATTTCCGACGCGCTGGCAGAACCTTGATTTATAAGAACAACAATCGGAATTCCTCGCAGTTCAGTCTTGCTTTTGCTTGCTTTATAAACCGCATTTTCAAAGTCAAGCCGGCTTTTTGTTGTTACAATCGGCCCTTCATCAATAAATTTGTCTGCGACAGAAACCGCGCTTGTAATAAGTCCGCCCGGATTGTCGCGCAAATCAATAATAAGATTCTTAAAATTCTTGTCTTTTTTGAATGAATCAATCGCAGCCTGAACACGCTCCGGAATATCAGGAGTAAACTGGATAAGGCGCATATAACCTGTATTTCCAATCATTCCGTATTTTACTGTAGGAATTTCTATCAACGCGCGCACCAGCTCCACCGAAAACTTTAAATTTTTACCGCGAAGCACAGTAATTTTTACAGATTCCCCGACTTTTCCGCGCAGATGACCAAGAACCTCATCCATCGTCATTGGTTCTGTAGGCTCGCCGTCAATTTCAATAATGTAGTCGCCGGCAAGAATTCCGGCTTTCGCGCCGGGAGTGTCCTCTATCGGGGAAGCGACCTCGACATAGGCAGGCTTATTCGGCTTTGACTCAACCGGTTTAGAAATAGAAAGCCCAACTCCGCCAAAAGAGCCGTTCGTTGTATCAGAAAGGTCACGCATTGTGTCTTCATCAAGATAAGATGTGTACGGATCACCAAGAGAATCCATCATTCCTTTCATCGCGCCTTCGTAAAGAACTTTCGGGTCAACCTCATCAACGTAATTTTGCAAAATAAACTGGAACATTGAGTCAAATTTATTCAGATAAGCAAATTTTTTTGAACTGCCGGAATTTGTTGAAGACTGGGCAAAACACTGCGAAGAAAAAATCGAAATTGCCAAAAATGAAACAAACAAATTGAATTTACGTTTTAAATTATGCACTGTTAACATCATAAAAATATTATATCACAAAATTATTTCTTTTTATATCGCGCAAACCGCTGAAAATGTTTAAAAACACAAGTCTTATGTGTTATAATAAAACTATGCAAATTCTTCCTATAGCGAGCGGAAAAGGCGGTGTCGGAAAAAGCCTTTTATCAGCAAATCTGGCTATTGCACTTGGTCAGGCGGGCAAAAAAGTTGTTCTGTGCGACTTGGATCTTGGAGCATCAAACCTTCATCTTGCAATCGGTCAGAACGTAAAAAACAAAAGCATTGGAACTTATCTTACTGACAAAACTGAATTTAAAGACATAATTGAACCGACTGAATACGAAAACGTAAGTTTTATAGCCGGAGACAGCCAGATTCCAGGACTGACAAGTTTAAAATCCGCCCAAAAAGCAAAACTTCTAAGAAATTTCCGCAGCATCGACGCAGATTTTTTAATCCTTGATCTGGGGGCGGGAACCCACCAGATAATTCTGGATATGTTTCTTCAGTCGCCGCAGGGAATTCTTATTACAGCGCCAACTGTAACAGCGACGCTGGACGGCTATCTTTTTCTTAAGAACTGCGTTTTCAGACTGATGTATACAACCTACAAAAAGGGAACTGCCGGACACGATTTTCTTGAGCAGGTACGTAAAAATTCCCAGCAGATGAAAAGTCTTTATATTCCGCAGATTACACAGTCACTGGAAAAAATTGACCCGGAAAGCACAGACCTTTTTAAATCAAGGATGAAACAGTTCTGCCCTCGTCTTGTCCTGAATCTGATTGAAGACCCGAAAGACGCGGCAAGCGCAAGCAGAATCAGAAATTCGTGCAGGCAATATCTTGGACTGGAAATTGACTACCTTGGGCTGATGTTCCGCGACCAGCTGCAGGAAAAAGCGCTTTCCTCAAGGCTGCCTGTAATTATCTACAAGCCGAAAAGCGTTCTTTCGCAGGCAATTTACAGGATTGCAGAAAAAATCTGCGCGGCCGAGCCACGATATTTTGACAAAGCGTTCTCAAGCGCAATCGACACAGCAGGCTCATTTGACAAAATAAACGACGAAGCCACAGAAGATTTTGCGCTGAAACTTTCGGGAATCGACGACCTTATCGGAAGCGGTCAACTTTCAACCGGAGAACTAATCGAAATGATTAAAACCCAGAATTACGAAATCACACAGCTCAAAAAAGAGAATATTCTTTTAAAATCAAAAATAGTAAAAGCAGCCCAACAGGGCTTTAAACTTTAAGGAAGAAAAAATGTTTTTATTTATCAATTATCCATCCTGGATTCATCCTGAGATTTTTCCCGGCGTTCCGGTTCTTGGACTTTTGCGCTGGTACGGGCTTATGTATATTTTTGCGTTTGCAACAGCGTTCGCAGTCCTAAAAAAACAGCTGAAAGAAGGCGCTTTGGATTCCGAACGTTACAGAGCCTCAGAAGATGATATTTTCAGTTTTATCACAACCGGAATAATTTTTCTTTTGATTGGAGCCCGAGTTTTTTCCGCATTTGTTTATGACACAAGCGGACTTTACAGACAAAAGCCGTGGCTAATTTTCTGGCCTTTTAATTCCAGCGGTCAATTTACAGGGCTTGCCGGAATGAGTTACCACGGCGGCGTAATCGGCGGAATCCTTGGAATGATTTTCTGGTGCCTAAAGACAAAAAAATCTTTTGCAAAATGGAGCGACGCAATGGTCACCGCAATTCCTTTGGGCTACACGTTCGGCCGTCTGGGGAATTTTTTAAACGGCGAGCTTTACGGCCGCATTACAACAATGCCATGGGGAATGATTTTTCCGGACGCAGAAAGATTTTCCGGCTCGCTTGCGTGGGTCCAGAATTTTGCGGAAAAAATCGGGCTTGCAATAAACAGTCCTCTTGTGAATCTTCCGCGGCATCCTAGCCAGCTTTACGAGGCATTTCTTGAAGGAATTGTGCTTTGGCTGATTTTATGGTTTTTGCGGAAACACAAAAAATGGGATGGAATGATGGGCGCAATCTATCTTTCCGGTTACGGTTTTTTCAGATTTATAATAGAATATTTCCGCGAGCCAGATGCTGACTTAGGCTACAGGATTGCCTCAGACGCTTCTGCTCCGATTTACACAAACACATCGCTTTTAAATTTTTCAACAGGGCAAATTCTTTGCTTTATTATGATTTTAGGCGGAATCTTTTACGGAATTGCAACTTTTTTGATTGCAAGAAAAAGAAATTCATCCAGAGGTTAAACAATGGCTTACGAAGTAACAGCGACACGCCGACGACCACAGAAATTTGAAGACTTGGCCGGACAGGAATTCGTTGCGGAAACACTCAAAAATTCAATAAAAACAGGACAGATTGCGCACGCATATCTTTTTACAGGTCCACGTGGATGCGGAAAAACTTCCACCGCAAGAATTTTAGCAAAATCGCTGAACTGCCAGAATTCCAGCGCCCCGACCTGCACTCCTTGCGGAACCTGCGAATCCTGCAAGGCAATCACAAACAGCTCCAGCATGGATGTAATAGAAATCGACGGCGCCTCAACAAACTCCGTGAACGACATCCGTCAAATCAGGGATGAGCTTATGTTTCCGCCGACAAGCTCGCGCTACAAAATTTACATTATCGATGAAGTCCATATGCTTTCAACAGGTGCGTTCAACGCGCTTTTAAAGACGATTGAAGAACCGCCCGCACACGTTATTTTTATTTTTGCGACAACAGAGCTCCAGAAAGTTCCGGCAACAATAAAATCCCGATGCCAGCAGTACAACTTTAGGCTTGTTTCAACAGAACGCCTAAAAAATCTTCTTTCCGATGCCTGCAACGAAATGAATATCCAGGCTGATGACGAGGCGCTTTACTGGATTGCAAAAGAATCCGGAGGCTCCGTCCGCGACTGCTACACGCTTTTTGACCAGATTGCCGCATTCAGTGAAAGCCATATAACTTACGATAAAATCCGCGACAAACTCGGACTTTTGGGCGTTGACCGTTTAAATTCAATTTTTGAAGCCTGCACACAAGGAAAATCAGAGGAGGTTTTAGCCCAACTTGACGATTTTCTTCAGTCTGGAATTTCAATTGAACAGCTGATTTCAAACAGTTCAGAATATCTAAGAAGTCTTCTTCTTCTAAAAAATGGAATAAAAAAGGAAAGCCTTCTTGGGCAATCACCGGAACGGTACAGCGCAGACGTTCTGAACGCGTGGAATTCAATCCAGACAGAACGCGCACTTTCAATCTTTTTGCAGTTGTACAGGGACATCCGGTATTCCCTTTCGCCACGTTACGAGCTGGAACTTGCTTTTTCAAGATTATGCTGGCTTACACAATACGTTTCCCCAAGCGAGGTAAAAACGGCAATTGACCAGGCAAAGAATCTTCTTTTGGGCTCAGAAACAAACTCCGGGCAAAAGAAATTTGGGCAAATTCAATCTTTTAATGCAAACCCGAATGAACCTTATACGCAAAAACAGGCGGAACAATATTACGGGCAGATGCAAACTCAAAGTCCTCTGACAAACGCGCAGACGGACGCACGAAATTCTGAGCCGGGCGATAATTTAAATACGTCTGCTGAAACTCCTGAAAATCCAAAAAAAACGCAGTCAACACCAGCGGGGATGAAACTTTTTTCCGGGCTGATTCAGCAGCAGGAGCAAAACACAAACCCTTTTCATGATGGCGGAGCTCTGCCGCCTAAAGAATCAGAGCAGCCACAAAATACACAAAATTCTTTCAGCGGCAATTTTAATTCTGGCTATTTCGAAAACGAAAGTGACAATGAAAACCCGGACGATTTTTCTGACTACAGTGAAAATTCTGAGCCGGAACCAGATTTTTCAACAGAAAACCAGGAAGAATACATCGCGAATTCTTACGAAGCGCAGGATGAAAACCAAAACAATGAGGCAGCACAAAGTTCTTCAGAAGAAATTCACCAGAGCAACGAGCGTTTTACCGCACCGGATGGATTTTCAATCACGCTCGGGGAACTTTTTAACACAACAATCGCCGAACTTTCAGCGGCAGAGCCAATGTTAAGTTCAGCATTAATGCAGACAGGAACATGGAATTTGAGCGGAAACAAAATTTCCACGACAACCAGCTCAGAATTCCAAAAAAACATAATCCAAAATGGCGTTGCGCAGCTTAAAAGTGTGCTGAAAACATTTTGCCATGCGGACATTGATTTTGAAATCATTCTGAAAGAACAGGTAGAACCTGAAACAAAACAAATTGAACTGCCACCACAGGTGAAGATTCTTGTGAACGCTTTTAAAGGAAGCGTTGTTGGCGGAAAAAAATAAAAACGAGGAAAAAAATGAATCCATTTGATTTACTAAAAAATTCAGCGGCATTAAAGGAACAGGCGGAAAAACTCCAGGCAGAAATGGCAGCTCTTACAGCAGAAGGCTCAGCAGGCGGAAAAATGGTAACCGTAAAATTAAACGGAAAATTTGAAATGCTCGAAATTCACCTTGACCCGCTTTGCGTTGACAACCGCGACGTAAAAATGCTCGAGGATCTTATAGTGGCGGCCCACCGCGACGCAATTTCCAATATTCAGGAAAAACTAAAGGAACACTCAACATCTTTGCTGGGCGGTTTAAATATTCCCGGACTAGGATTTTAAAAATGAGCGTTATCGACGATTTGACTTCAAGTTTTGCAAGACTTCCCGGAATCGGAAAAAAAAGCGCGTCAAGAATTGTGAACCATCTATTAAAAGCCGACTCAATGTACATCCAGAATTTTTCACATCAGCTCGGCGAGCTTCAGCAAAAAATAAAGCCTTGCTCAGTCTGCGGATTCTGGACAGAAAGCGATCCTTGCCCAATCTGCTCAAATCCTTTACGCGAAAAAAATATTATTTGCGTGGTGGAACAACCGCAGGATGTCCAGACAATTGAAAGCGCGGGAAATTTTTCAGGACTTTATCACGTTTTAGGCGGTGTAATCGCGCCGCTAGAAGGAATCGGTCCCGACCAGCTGAACATTGCAAGTCTAATGAACCGGATTCAGACCAGCGAGGTAAAAGAAATAATAATCGCGACAAACCCCACTTTTGAAGGCGACGCAACCGCAATGTACCTGCAGAAACTTCTGAACGGACATTCCGATGTAAAAGTAACGCGACTTGCAACCGGAATTCCAGTCGGCGGCGACCTAGAATACGCCGACAAACTGACACTCGCCCGAAGTTTCAGAGGCAGAACAACGTTTTAGAAATATAAAAGTTTCTACTTCAACGAATATTCAACAGTCGTTACAACGCGGATGTTCTTTTTTTCTTCCAGACCGACTGCGGCATCATTGATTGAAAAAAGTCCCTGGGTTGCTTTTTTGATTTTTCCGACTTTGCTTTTTGAGTCGCGCGCAAACTGCTCTGCCGCTAGACGAGCGTTTTCTGTGGCTTCAGCAATCATTTCCGGCTTTATTCCGTTCAGCCCTGTAAATTCGTACACAACCTGCGAACCGTAATCCTGCTGAATCGCGACACCTTCGCTTGTAAGCTTTAGAGAATCTGCCTGCGCCTCTTTTACAATCGCAACTTTTGAAGTACGAACAAGAACTGTTTCCTGCGAAAGATAATTGTAAACCATCTTGTCGTGGTCCAGATATGGATTTACAGTGTTGTCTGTAATTTTCGGCGCCTGAACCGTATAATCTTCAGCAGTCAAACCATGATTTTCAAGAAATTTAGTTATTATTTCTGTTTTCTTTACAGTTTCAGACTGAATTCTGAGCAAATCGTTGCTTCCGACTGTAAAAGTTATCGGCCAAATCGCCAAATCCGCATCAACCTCGCGTTCCGCAAGTCCTCTAACTGTTACAGAACGATCCTGCTTTACAATTTTTGTCATTCCAGAAGCCATTACAACCGCCGCAAGAACAATCGCAACACATAAAGTAATATGAGCCTTCATATTTTCCTCCAAATAAAAAATATTATTTTTTCAACTTGTTATAAAGTTTTATCAACAAACCGACTTTTCCGAACAAGAGCCAAAAAAGGAATGCAAGCACTGCAAGCAGCGGAATTCCGCAGATAACCACGTAAAAAATCACCGCGACAAAGCCGCCGAAATACGAAATAATATTCGAGGCAAAATGACGGAAACCGTCTCCTAAATCCGGGAATTCAAAACCGCCGCCCTGAACAGATTTGTACGGCAAACTTACATAAACCGAAATTGTTGAAAAATCAATCTGAGAGGAAAGCCTTTTCAGCCTTCCTTCCATTGACTCAATATCAGACTGGACGGAATTCAGCTCTGACTCAACCTTTAAAATATCCTGCATAGAATTTGCCTGACGTAGATAGCCATTAAGTTTTTCCCGCAGAACTTTTTTTGTCTCAAGCCGCGACTGCAAATCGTAGAACTGCTCAGAAACATCCTGGGTAGAAATATTTTTGCTTTTCAACGTTCCTAAAGCACCGGCCGCATCCATGGCAGAATCAAATTTTTCAGAAGGAATTCTAACCGTATAACTAGAACTTTTTTCGCCATTATTTGAACCGGAAATATAACCGCCGAACTCTTTTACCCAGTCTTGAACCGCCGCATGAGTTTTCTGCAAGTCTGAAACTTCAATAGAAATATCGCCGTT
Organism: uncultured Prevotella sp.; assembly: GCA_963627355.1. GTDB lineage: Bacteria > Spirochaetota > Spirochaetia > Treponematales > Treponemataceae > Treponema_D. The sequence continues at coordinate 12,495 of CAVGBY010000028.1, forward strand.
ACGGATAAGTTTTCGTTCAGCACCTGTTTCCACCGCCTCGTCAGAAACAGAACCATTTGTGTTTCCAGAGAAACTCCGCTCAATAGAATTGCCCGCCGCCATCATTTTTTTAGACATCGCAAGCCGCGGAGCAGACACAGAATCGGCATACATCGGAGCAGATTCCGAAGCAGCATAATCATAAGAAACTGCCGATTTTTTTGAACATCCGGCAAAAACAATAAAAGTCAAACCAAGAAATATTCTAAAAATTTTCTTCATATATATAAAAATAGTCCAAAAAACCGGAATTTACAAGTGAATTGAAAAAACACGGCAAATTCATTATATTTTTTCCTATGGATTTATTAAAGAAACTAGAAGAATGTGAAAACCGCTACAAGGTTGTTCAGGAAATGGTTTTAGACCCGAACCTTGTAAAAGACCAGAAAAAATACAAAGACACAATGCGCGAAAACGGCTATCTTTCGGAACTGAGCGAACTTTACGCGCAATACAAAAAAGTTTTGCAGGGAATCAAAGATGCAAAAGAAATGATTACCGCAGAAGACGACGTTGAAATGAAAGAAATGGCGCGCGAAGAGCTAAAAACGCTTGAAGAAGAGCAGCCAAAACTTGAAGAAGAAATAAAATTAAAGCTGGTCCCGCCGGATCCTCTTGATGAAAAAAACATTATCCTTGAAATACGTTCCGCGGCCGGCGGCGACGAGGCAACCCTTTTTGTACGTGACCTTTGGGAAATGTATTGCCACCTTGCCGACAGAAAAGGCTGGAAGTACGAGGTTATGGAACAGCAGGAAACAGAAGTCGGCGGTTTTAACAAAATCGTTACTTCAATAAGCGGAAAATTTGTCTACGGAACATTGCGCTGGGAATCTGGCGTTCACCGCGTACAGCGAGTTCCGGCGACAGAATCGCAGGGACGGCTTCAGACTTCGACAGCGACCGTGGCGGTTCTTCCGGAAGCAGAGGAAACAGAAATCGAGATAAAACCGGGCGATGTCCGCATTGACGTTATGCGTGCAGGCGGTCCGGGCGGACAGTGCGTTAACACAACCGACTCGGCAGTTCGGCTTACCCATATCCCTACAGGAATCGTTGTAATCCAGCAGGACGAAAAATCCCAGATAAAAAATAAGGAAAAAGCATTCCGTGTATTGCGTGCCCGGCTATTTGACCTTGAGGAAAGCAAAAAACAGGCAGAAAGAGCCGCGGCCCGCTCAAGTATGGTCGGCTCAGGCGCGCGTTCAGAAAAAATCAGAACTTACAACTATCCGCAAGACCGCGTTACCGACCACCGGATTAACTATAGCCAGCACAATCTGCCTGCATTCATGATGGGCGAAATGGATGGAATGTTGGATGCCCTGAACGTTTACGCAAAAGAGGAGCAGCTAAAAGCGGACATTACAACGCTCGGAAACGACTAGTTTTTTTTAATAAAGTCCATAAAAGGGGGAGAAGCCTCTCCCCTCGGACGCACTTTGTTGCGTCCTACCCCTCTCGCCTAGGGAAAAATCCCTAAAACCCTTTTTATGACAATTCAAGAATTTAAAAATATTTCAATAAAAACCTTAAAAGATTCTCCAAGCGCAAGTCTGGACGTGAACGTTCTTCTGGAACATTGCCTAAAACAGAACAAAACCTGGATTTTAGTTCATTCAGAAGAAGAGCTTGGTGCGGAACAATTTTCGTGGCTTACGGAAGCAGTCGCAAAGCGAAAAACCGGACTTCCTGTAGCATACATAACCGGACACAAGGAATTCTACGGGTATGATTTTGTTGTTTCACCGGACGTTTTAATTCCAAAGCCGGATACAGAAATTCTTGTGGAAAAAGCGATTGACGAAATTATCGCAAAAATTGAATTCCGCCCGGAGATTGTACTTTCCGTATGCGATATGTGCACGGGCAGCGGCTGCATCGGCCTTTCTGTATTAAAGAATCTTATTGAAGAATATAAAATTCCTTCTGAAAAACTTCCAAAATTTACTTTTGCCGACATAAGCGAAGAAGCGCTGGACATTGCAAGACAAAACGCAAAAAAACTTCTTCCTTCGGCAGAATTTGAAGAATTAAGATTTATACAGACAAATTTATTTTCCGAAGTGCCGTTCACATTCGACCTGATTCTTACAAATCCGCCTTATATTCCATCGAAAATGGTTACGGAACTTTTAAAGGACGGAAGAAATGAGCCTAGGCTTGCGCTTGACGGCGATGTCGGAATTTTTGGCGAGCCGACAGAACAGAATGACGGTCTTGGCATAATCCGGCGGCTGGTTCCAGAATGTCACGGACATCTTGCGTACAACGGAGTTCTGCTGATGGAAACCGGAGAATACAACGCAAAAGCCACGAAAGATATTTTTGAGCAGAACAGTTTTCGCCGCATAGAAATATTCAAAGATCTGGAAGGCCAGGACCGCAACGTTTACGGAATACGCTGATTACAAGGCTGCTTCCTGGACGCAAAAGAAGGTGATTCCTTCGCCGGCAAACTTTTGCTTTACGGCGGCAATTATTGACTTTGCTTTTTTTGCGTCACTTTTTGAAAGATATGCAAAAAGCACAAAATTCTGTTCCGGCCAGGTTGTTGAGCCTAACTTTTTGCTGTGTCCGCCACGTCCCTGCACGGTAGGAATAACAGTATACTGGATTTTAGGAATCTCCTCTTCAAGAAGTTCGGTAATATCTTCCTGAACGGACTGGTTTGCAATAATTTCTATTCGGTAATTTGTTTCTTCTGGCATAAAAACTCCATTTTTGTTCTAGCGTTGCACGTAACCTGCCGGGTTTGCGAAGCAAACCCGGCAGATAGAAGGGGTAGGCGAAAACCGCAAGGGTTGAGCCGAGGGGAAGGCTTTCCCCTTCCTGTTAAATTTTATTCGTTGTATTCAATTTTAATCTTTGCACGGAAGTTCTTTTTCTGGTTTTTCATAACGATTGAATACAAAACTGGAATTACAAGCAACGTTACAAATGTTGAGGAAGTCAAACCTCCAACAACCGCAATTCCGATTGGCTGAACCATCGCGGACATTCCCTCTGTGGCAAAACACATCGGCAACATTCCAAGAATTGTGGTAAGTGTTGTCATTAAAACAGGCCGCAGACGGCTAGTTCCTGCCTGAAGACACGCTTCCATAAGCGGAATATCGCGTCCACGCAAAAGGTTTGTGTAGTCAACAAGAATAATTCCGTTGTTTACAACGATTCCTACAAGCATAATCACTCCGACCATCGACATTATTGAAAGCGGCTGATTTATTATTTTATAGAAGAATACAACACCGATTATCATAAACGGAATTGTGGCAAGGTTTATAAGCGGTGCCTTGAATGATTCGTAGGTTGCCGCCATTACTCCGAATACAAGAATAATCGCAAGAACTATGATTGCCATGTACATTTTCATCTGGTCGGAAACGTCTGCCCAGGAACCTTCGTAGCTGATTGTAACGCCTTCCGGAATGATAAAGGAATTTGCAATTCCTTCGCGGATTGAGTCTTCCACAAGGTTCGCGTTTTTTTCAGAGACAATTGAGGCTGTAACGTGTACAATTCGTGTCTGGTTTTCACGGCGGATTGAAACCGGTCCAAGTCCGCGCTTTAACGATGCAAAGTTGGAAACCGCAACTTTTCCGCCGCTTCCGTTCACGTACATTGACTCCAAATCTATTACGTTCTTTCTGTCTTCCGGTTTGTACATAACGACAACATCGTATTCTTTTCCGTTGTTTCTATATTCTGTGCTTGTAACTCCGTTGATTGCGTAATTAATCTCTTTCGCGACTGAAGTAACGTCAACGCCAAAAGCGTACGCCCGGTCGCGGTCGATGTCTACCTCAACCTGCGGAAGTCCGCGCTCTGTATCAATTGAAGGTTCTCCAATATCCGGGATTGTCTGCATTACCGCCTTTACTTTATCCGCAATGTCAAGAGCCGCATCCAAATCATCGGAGCGGATTGCAATATCCAGATCGTCTCCTGTCATCTGGCCGCGCATTCCGGCATTAAAGCTAAAGGAAGCGCCGGCAAAATCATTAAAATGTGAACGCAACTTTTTCTGAATTGTCTGCGCATCGTCAATCTGCGCGGAACTTTCCGGCAGGCGAATCTGGATATTCGCCTTGTATGTCGCGGAATTTCCAAATCCACGGCCGCCGGAACCAATTGTTGTTGTAAGGTATTTGTATCCTTTTATCTCGTCCTTTATTATTTTTTCAAATTCAAGCGCGATTATTTTTGTGTCTTTTAAAGGAGTTCCAATCGGCATTGTAATATTCAGCGTTACAGAATCATCGTTTCCGTTCGGCATCATATTCACACGCATTGTTGGAATAAGGGCAACAGAAACAATCAGAAAGCATGAGGCAACCACAAGAGTTACCGCCCTGTATTCAAGTGCGGCCTTTAAAAGTTTTGAGTAAGCATTTGTCACAACTTGAATTGATTTTTCAAAAGCCCCGTAAAGAATCTTAAAGAATTTTGTCTTTACAGGTTTTTCGGCACGGTTTGTAAGCGGCAAAAATACACCGGCAAGAACAGGAACAAGGAAAATCGCAACCAGCAACGAAGAAAGAAGCGCGATTACGATTGTAAAAATAATTCCCTTGAACATCTGTCCCATCATTCCAAGCTCTTTCATATATAAAAGGAAAGGAACGAATACACAGATTGTAGTAAGGTTTCCGGAAACTACAGACGCAAGCATTTCCTGCGAGCCAAGAATCGCCGCAATTTTAGGTTTTGCCCCGCGCATACGGTAACTGTAAATATTGTCAATCATTACAATTGAAGCGTCTACAATCATTCCAACGCCAAGAATAAGCCCTGTCAGCGTCATCATATTCAATGTGATTCCGGCAAAACTCATGGCAAGCAAAGTGATAATGATTGAAAGAGGAATTGAGATTGCAATTATAATTGTTGACTTAAAATTCTGAAGAAATACAAAAAGAACGATAACCGCAAGTATAAGTCCTTCAATCGCAGACTCAACAAGAGTATTTATCGTCTCGCGGATTGAATCTGTATCATCCTGCAAAATTGTCATAGAAATATCAGCAGGAAGATTTTTTTCCAGTTCCGCCATTTTTTCATAGACATTATTTGCAACTGTTACAGAATTTGAGCCTGACTGCTTTGTAACTGAAACATAAACGCCAGACTCTCCATTGATATAAACCTCGCTGCTAGAATCTTCGTAGCCCAAAAATGCGTTTCCAATATCGCTAAGTTTTACATCGTAGCCATTTATTGAAGTAATTACCGCATTGTTAATTTCTTCTATAGAATTGAATTCACCTGTCGTGCGCACAACATAATCTTTCTGGCCTTCATTCATCTTGCCGCCGCCAAGCTCCAGGTTCTGCTTTGCAAGAGCGGAAGAAACTGCGCTTACCGTAAGTCCATACGCCGCAAGACGATTCTGCTCAAGCTCAACGCGCACAATTTTTGTCTTTCCGCCATTAACGCTGGCCTGTGCAACACCGTCCGCCTGCTCAAGAATATCAACAATGCTGTCCTCTGCAATTTGCTTTAAGTCGCTCGCAGAACGGTTTCCTTTTACCGCAATTCGCAGAATCGGCATTGAATTTGAATCCATCTTGAAAATAGTTGGTGAACCGGCATTGTCCGGCAAATTCCTTGAAACCCGGTCAAGTTTATCGCGGACATCGTTTACCGCCTCATCAATATCTGTGCCGTAGTTAAATTCCAGCGAAATCCGGGAAGAACCTTCGTTAGAGGTTGAAGTCATAGTTTTAAGGCCGCTTACGCTTACAAGCGAACTTTCAAGAACTTTTGTGACAGTTTTTTCAACGGATTCCGGTCCCGCGTTTGAATACGTGGTTGAAATCATTATGTAAGGCGAATCAACTTCCGGGAAAAGCCCGATTGCGACGTTCTTTAGGGTAAAAATTCCAACAAACCCCAGAAGTGTAAAAACAATCAGTGCAAGAACCGGATGATTTAAAGTTTGTCTGGAAACGCTCATCATTCAGCCTCTTTTTTTATTTCTGATTCCGCAGCTGTATTCGGATTGCTAAGGTCATTAACTTTTGCGCCTTCGCTCAGACTTAACATTCCTTCGTAGACAACTTTTTCACCTGCCATAAGGTTGTCTGTAATCTGAATCATTGAATCAACGGATTTTCCGGTTTTTACCTCACGGCGGCTTACAGTATTGTTGTCATTCACAACAAAAAGATATGCTGAACCATCGTCGTTTAATACAACCGCATCAGAAGGAACTACAAGCTGACCGGAATATCTTGTTGTGTACAGTTTTACCTTTGCAAACATTCCGGCATTTACGCGCGAATCTTTTTTGTCAAAATTAAGGATGATTTCTTTTGTGCGGGTGGCAGAATCAACAACCGGACTTACGCGGCTTACCGTTGCGGAAAACACAATTCCCGGATACGCCTCCAGGGAAACTTCCGCCTGCAGGCCTGTTTTTAGCTCCGCAACATAACGCTCCGGAATTGAGCAGGTAATCTGAAGATTTTCAATATCACCAATCATTGTTACTGCAGAATTTGTTGTTACTGTCGTTCCGATTTTTAACGGTGAGGAAACAATGCTTCCGCTGATTGGGGCTTCAACCGGACTTAACGCATATTTTGTTCCCGGTTCGCTTGGGTCAACTTTTGCAATAACATCGCCACGGTTTACGTGCGAGCCGAGCATTACATTTATCTGCGCAATTTTTCCGCTCATTGAAGGAAAAACTTCTACAGCCGTCTGGCTTTCAACTTCTCCATTTGTCATTACATAATCAGAAAGAACTGAATTTTTTGCCTCAACAGAACGAACCGTAAAAACAGTATTTCCTCCGGAGCCTGCCATTCCTGGTCCAAAAGGCATAGCACCGCCAGCCGCCCCGGCCTTTTTAGAAACAGCGATTGCCACCAAAGCCGCCACAAGAACTGCAAGCGCAATCCCGATAATAATAATTGTTCTCTTTGTTTTAGTTTCCATATATTCTTCCTATTTTTGATTTTCTAAAGTTCCAAAATCTATGCCGAGCACGCTTTCCAGATCAAGAATTGTGCTTATCAAAGTGTAAGCCTGACTTTTTAAATTTACCCCGGCGCTCAAAACAGAATCATTTGCATTCTGAAGCGAAAGAAAGTCTGTTTTTCCGTAATTGTATGCTGTAAGCGTCATCTGGTAAGTCTGGCTGGCAAGTTCTTCCGTTGCTTTTAATGAATCAAGCTGCTTTACCGCCTGGTTAATTTTTCTGATGTAACTTTCCGTCTGCACCGCAACTGTAGTTTTTGCATCCTCAAGATTTTTTTCCGCCGTATCAAGGGCAGTCACATTAGTCTTTACGTTTACAGCACTCGTTGACCAAGGCAAAACACCATCCAAAGGAATAGAAACACCAACCGAAAGATTATTTTTTGTTGACCATTCATACTCGCCAGTTTTTTGATTTTCTCCATGAGATTTTCCATAACTGTAACTTCCGGTAACCGTCGGCGCATACGCTGAAAAACGCGAGTCCAAAAGCGAATTTTTTGCAATCTCAACATCGTATTCCGCAGATTTTACGTTTGGCGCAGGCTCTTTTACTTCCGGAAGCAAATCAAAAGAAATTTCCTTTAAATCTAAAATTTCGTCCAAAGAACCGTCAAGTTCAATTTCTGTCTGCTGCGGAATTCCCAGAAGCTGCTTAAAAC
>CAVGBY010000028.1:20195-20759 GCA_963627355.1 uncultured Prevotella sp.
CAAATCGTTCTGAAAATTAATTTCCGCAGAATCAACAACCGGTTTTTTTGACTCGTAGTTTACGCGGCTTGTAAACGCATCCAACTCGCTTATTTTTCCGTTTTTAAATTTTTCCTGATTATTAAGATACTGAGTTCGGCTTGTTTCAAGGCTTCGTTTTTGCAAGGCAAGATTTTCTTTTTGATAAATCAGATTGTAAAAACTCTTGCGCACAGAAAGTTCTATTTTACGCACCGCCTCGCTGTATGTCAGGAGTCCCTGCTCATACTTCAGTTTTGCGCCTTTTATTTCCGAATAAAGATTTGTCTTTAAACTGATATTTACCGCACCAGAAATGCTGAAATTTGTAGAATTATCGTCAAGTTCATCAGAAAAATTTCCGTTCAAAGTTACAGTTGGACTTGCGCTGTTCCAAGAATATTTGTTCCTAAGCGCCAGACTGCTCAAATTATTTTCCGCAGTTTTTACAGAAATATTGTTTTCCTTTGCAAGCCGAACCGCATCTTCTATTGTTAAATTTTTTTTCTCCGACTGATTCTTTAAATCTTCTGACTGTGCAAACAA
>CAVGBY010000029.1:0-19134 GCA_963627355.1 uncultured Prevotella sp.
TGGTAATACTATATACTTTTGCTGTTTTTGTGTCAATATTTTTTATAGTGAAATTTGGAAAATTCCTGAAAATTAAAAACTCAAGTTTTTTCTCTACGGAGAAAAAAAATAGCCTAAAATCTAAAAAAATAAAAAAGCCCTCTTCAAAAAGAAAAGGGCCTGGAAAAATCAGTTTTAAATTATAAAACCGAAATGAATTAGAGTTTTACAGTAACAAGGAATTCAAGCTTATGAACAAAAATCTTTTGAGCAGTTTCCCAAATATCTGAGTTCGAAGTGTAATCAACAGAGTTGTTGTTCAGGTTTTCCAAGATATTGTAAGAAGCATCCAAAGTTACTTTTTCACCAAAGAACGCTGTAAATCCTGCATTCCAAGATGTGCTGAATGCCGAAGAATCAAATCCGAATTTTACAGAGGTGTCTGTGCTGTCGATAGAACTTTTTGATGTGTCAGCACGGTTCTGAGTTCCTACAAAATTCCATCCAAGTTTTCCGACTGTAATGCTTGTTCCGCAGTTGAAATTTACTTTTTCTTTCGCGATTGCAAAGACTACGCCCAAATCGATTTTTGGCTCAAATCCAAGGTCGGTATAGAATTTTCTTGCTGAAGCATAAACTTTGTTTCCGCCGATTGCTTTTGTATACTCCTGATCCCAAACCATTCCAATTCCAAACGGAACAGAAACTTTCGCGCCAAGAGAAAGACGGTCTGTAGCGGCAAGCGATGCGTTATAAGCGGCTGTAAACTGAATCAAGTTGTTGGCAGCTCCAAAGTTTTCATCCGAACCATCTTTATTCTGATTCTGAACGACCGGTGTAATTCTCCAGCGAGTATCCAAATCAAAATCAAAACTGTGCTCAAAAGTTTCATCTTCAGACTTTAAATCTTTTGTGATTCCGCCGCGAAGGTAAAGGTCGTAAAAACTCTTGTCCGCATAACCTTCTGTATTTGAATAATATTTTGCAACCCATGAATCAAGACCAGCCTCAAAATGCGGCTTTAGTTTTCCAGGAAAAGCAAACTGAAGATCTGCGTAAATATCGTATGTGTCTTTGTTAACTGTTGTCTTGTCGTTATCGCTGTCTGTTACACTTGTAACAGAACCTACACCACCAACCGGATTATAGAACAATGACGCTTTAATAGAAAATTTTTCAAATCCCAAAAGAAGTGAACCTGTATAAGCGTTTGAAGCGTTAGCATTATAAGTGTAGTCAACTTTGTTTGCGTCGCTTGCATCACTGAATTTGTTCTGCATATAAAAACCGTCTAACTGGCCGCCAAAATACCAGCCAAGATAAACTTTTTTTAACTGTTTTGCAAAACCAAAATTAAATCCGTTTGTATCGTTGTAATTGTAACCCGCAAATCCAAAGAATTTTTCCGGCGCAACATTTACATAATCTTTTACACTGATATAATCGTCAACATCCGAACCAAAAATGCCAGAAGTTGTTTTGTTTGTAAAAGAAGTTGCAGTTGGAACGTCAATAATTGATGACGCATTCATTTTGTAATTATCAGCAAATGCCGCAGAAATTCCGGCAAGCGCGAGAACAGTAAATATAACTTTTTTCATTTTTCCTCTCCTTATTCTGTTATTCCGTCTGAAGCAACTTTTGCATATCCAGATTCTGTAAGAGTGATTGTTTTAGCAGATTCATCGATTGTGTAATCCGTATTTTCTACTAAACCCAACGTTTCTGCCATTGTTGAAATTTCACTTTCCGGTATTGTGGTAATATCTTCGTTACCATATACAACTGTGTAAACTACTCCTGTATATTCAGTATCCCCTGAATCAGTGCCAGAGAATGAAGTATATTTTTCATATCCAGAATCTGTAAGAGTGATTGTTTTAGTAGATTCATCGATTGTGTAATCCGTATTTTCCACTAAACCCAACTCTTCTGCTATTGTTGAAATTGCACCTTCCGGTATTGTGGTAATAGTTTCGTCACCATAAACAACTGTGTAACCTGTTTCAGTGTATTCACCATCGCCGGCTCCAGTTTCTGAACCTGTACCACTTCCATCAGTTTCGGTGCCTGTTCCGCTACCAGAACCCGAATCACTTCCTGAACCTGAATCTGTGTCAGTGCCTGAACCACTTCCGCTGTCAGAACCTGAACCTGAATCAGTGCCAGTGCCTGAACCACTTCCGCTTCCTGAATCATCCTCGTCTCCGCTGTCGCTCTCTTCGTCACCAGACTCCTGTGAATCGTCTGTAGAATCAGACGATGTGTCCGCAGATGGAACTGGGCGTCCATCCTGAACCTTTACATTGCCCGAAACATCGCCTGTTGCAGAATCTTCGTACTGGCAGCTTGTGTTTGCAAACAACATAAGAATTGCCAAAGTTGTGACAATAGCCACATTTTTGATTTTAAGCATTTTAAAATCTCCTCTAAAACTTTTTATTTATCTTCACACAGAAGACAATAAAAAAGTGTACCCCCCCCCCGACTTTTCTAGTCAATAGCAAATGCTAACTTTTTTTTTCAAAAGGGGGTAAAAGTAAAAAAGGAGAAAAATTTGATATTCGGGGTAATTAATTTCCGCTGATTGTAAAAAATCCTGTTTCGGTCTGCCAGCTAAAAATCTGGTTTTGCACTGCGTTTTCTAGCAAATCAATAAGTTTCTGCAGGTCTGGAACTCCCAGAGCTTTTACCATAGCCCTGCCGTATGCGGAAGATTCCGTGTTGAACCAGCGTTGAATCTCTTTTTGAGAAATCCGCCTTTTTTCGTTTATAATCTGGCTTGCACTTAAGACTTTAAATCCAGATTTTCTAAAAGTTTCCGCAATATACTGCGTGTTCCAGCAAAAAAACGGATTCGTCTTGTCGCCAAAAAATTCTGATTCGGCACGCTCCATTTTTTCAAGGATATTCAAATATGGCTCGCGGGTCGCCTCTGTCAGAATCTGATTTTTTATAAGCTGACCGATATGCTGACCGCCTGAAGGAATTTTCTGCGAGACAATAATTTTCCAGCCCTGTGCAAAGGGGCTTTCCTTTAAAGCCATTTCCTCCGCTGCCTCGTTTTCTTTTTCAATGTTCGGGTTGTAATCTGAATCATAGTTTGTTCCGTCAAAAATTTCTTTTTCAACTTGAATCTCTGACTCGTTTTGGTCTGTAAATCTTTTTCCCTGCTGTTTACGCGGATTCAGCAACTCTGAAACGGCTTTTGCAAGAGCGTCAACAGACTCAACGCTAACAAACGGATCGCGAAAAAAAATCCTGTCAAAAATCGTTCCGCTATATTGAAACTTTAAAATCAAATTCTTGAAATTTTCAGAGGACATAAAATCCGGCGCGGTTGTTTCCGGACGGAACTGCAGAAGAGGCTTATCCAGATCACCTAAAGTCCGCGAGTATTGCTCCAGAATCTGGCAGCCTTTTTCTGTTCGGCACAGACCGCACGTAACTCCTTCCGGGGTTTTTCGGGCAACTTCCCAAAGCAAAAGTCCGTCATCCGCATTCCAGACAAGCGAACGGTAATGACGCAAAAGTTCTGCCATTTCTATCATCGTGTCACGGATTTTTAACAGAACTTCCGCCCGGTTTGAATCCAGCCGGTTTTTCCACTGCCGGTCGGCTTTATCCAGCGCTGATTCACGTGCCTCATCAACTGGACTAAAAGTAAGATTTTCGCCTTCTGCTGAATTCTTAAAATGTTCGGCAATCCACCATTCACTTATCGGATTTACGCCAAATTCTGATTTTTTTTCATTTTCTTTTTTAATTTCTTCTATTATATTCCTGCTTCCTGTCTGGACTGGAACGTCTTCCGGCTGCTGCTGTTTTTCAAGAATCGCGGCAATCTGAAGTTCCCTGCGGCTAAGCACTTCCTCGCGGATTTCTTTTTCATATCCTTGGGTGCTAGGTGTGTAAAAAACGCGTCCCATAAGTGAATCCGGAAGATACTGCTGCGCAACCCAGTGGTCGCGGTACGCGTGCGGATACAAATATCCAGCGCCGTGGCCAAATCCCTCCGCATCACGGCTAGAATCCTTTAAATGGTTTGGAACTTCAACATTCTCTTTTTCAACGGAAGAAAGCGCGTCAAAAAACGCCATGCTTGAATTTGATTTTGGCGCGGTCGCCAGATACAATGCCGCATGGGCCAAAAAATACCTGCCCTCCGGCATTCCGACACGGTCAAAAGCGGCGGCGCAACTTTCAACAATCTCAACAGCCTTAGGGTCGGCAAGTCCTGTGTCCTCGCAGGCTGAAATCAACATTCTTCTGAAAATAAAATGAGGGTCTTCCCCCGCGCTGACCATTCTGGCAAGCCAATAGCAGGCGGCATCAGGATCGCGGCCCCGCAAGGATTTAATAAACGCGCTGATTATATCGTAGTGGTAATCGCCGTCACGGTCGTAAAGAACAACTTTTTTCTGGATTGACTCTTCGGCGGCTTCCTTTGAAATATAGATTGTAGAGCCATAAGACGGAACAGGAGGCTCCGCATCCGGCGCCCATTTTTCGGGCGTTGTCTCAACCGCAAGCTCAAGCGCATTCAGCAGGGAGCGGCAGTCTCCGCCGGCAGTTTCAACAAGATGCTCAAGAGCGCCTTTTTCAAAAACAACTTTCCAGCGGCCGTAGCCTCTTTCCTTGTCCTCCAGCGCCATTTTTGCCGCTTTCATCAAATCATCGTAGGTAAGAGATTTTAGCTGAAAAACACGGGAACGGCTGACCAACGCCCGGTTTACCTCAAAAAAAGGATTTTCAGTTGTCGCTCCGATAAGAATTATCGTTCCGTTTTCAACCCAAGGCAAAAGCGCGTCCTGCTGGCTCTTGTTCCAGCGGTGAACCTCATCAACAAAAAGAATTGTCCGCCGGCTGTAAAGATTGTAATAATCTTCTGCCTGCTTGATTGAATTGCGGATGTCGGCAACACCTGTAAGCACCGCATTGAGCGTAATAAAATTTGATTTTGTGTGATTTGCAATCACTCGCGCCAAGGTTGTTTTCCCAGTTCCCGGCGGCCCGTAAAAAATAACGGAAGTCAGCTGATCCGCGGCAATGGCACGGCGCAAAAGCCTGCCTTTTCCGACAATATGGTCCTGCCCGATATATTCATCCAGATTTCTAGGTCGCATCCGGGAAGCAAGCGGCTCGCGCAAACCCCGCGCCATGCTAAAAAGTGATTCATTTTCATTCACGCTCATTCAATTTATTTCCTCAGACAAAAACTCGACATTCGCCCAACTGATTATATCACATTGTTGTTTTTATGATACAATTAGATTATGAATAAAAAATGGTTTGAAATTATTGATTTTTACAGGCTCACAGGGATTGTCTTTATCTGGATTTCTGCGTGGATTTTTATGATTCCGTGGAAAACTGACATAACTTCGCCTTATTTTGACAACGTATGGGGCGCTTTTTTTGCGTTTTTTGGAGCGGTCGCAGAAAACAATGTAAAAACACAGCAAATGCCGGATCTTTTAAGCGGAATTTTTGCGCTCGCGTTGATTTTTCTTCTTCATCTTAGGGGAATTTTAAACATAACTGACAACGAAAAACTTTCAGAAAAAGATTTAAAGGAGCACAGACTTCTGATTGTCTGCATGGATGTTCTTAGCATAATCGTCCACACGCTTTTTTTTGCAATGCTGATTAAAATTTTTATCTTTCCGGACAAAGGAAATTCCGCGGTTCTTGCACGGCTTGAACAAAATTTTACAGTCACAGTTCTTTTTGCAGTCTGCATAACAGGAATGCTTTTGGGCGGAGCGGCAATCTCTAAAATTCTTATGATTATTTTTTCGCTTGCGGCAATTTTTTTCAACGTCAATTTTGTAAGCAGCACAATGGGAATATGGGGATTTATCGCGATTATCTTTGCGGCAGCCGGATTCTACCTTGAATTCTGCGTAAACGGATTCAAAAAAGAAAACCTGATGATTGATTTGGCATACATTTCTGGAAAATACGAAAAACTTGAGCTAAAGGCAAAGGATGAGGTTCCTCAAATTGCGGCAAAAATTCAAAAAGGAAAAAACAATGACAAAATTAAAAGCAATAATTCTTAGCGCGATTCTTGGAATTCTTTTTCTTGCAATGCCGGCATTTGTAATAATAAAGGCGGCGAACATAAAAAGCGGCTACAAAGGACTTGTCTGGGGACAAACTGAATACCAGGTCAAAGAATGGATAAAAAAGAACAACAACAACATAGTCTGGTCAAAATGTCCGCTAAGCCACTACGGAGTTTCCTGCATAAAACTGACATGGAAACAGAACGAGCAGTCGCCGTTTGAATACATTGAATTTCAATTTAAGAACGGAAAACTTGCCGCGGTGATTGAAACTGGACACGAAAAACCTTTTACCCCGGAAGTGCTTTATTCCTACGGACGCTCAGAAAACGGAACAGACCTGGCTGTTGAAATCTACAAAAACAAGGGTGAAAAATTCCTGCTGCGCGACTACGTCAATTATTATTCGCCAATGCAAAAATTCAATGGAACAAAAAAACGCTTTGCCGTGGAAATTCTTTTTAAAAAAAATCTTACAGACACAACAGTTCCGGAAGAAAAACTTTTTTACCTTTTGACAACAGGCTACTATTCGTCGGAATATTACGAGGAAGCAAAAAACCACAACGAAAGCTTTCCTTCGCACCGTTTTTTGGCAAATTAGGCCAAAACTGAATTTTAGGAGACAAAATTGAAAAATTTACTGATTGCCGTTTTTGCCGCGGCCGCACTGCTTTTTTCCTGCAAAACAACATCTTCTATTGTTGATTCCGGAAAAAATTATTTTCTTGCAGAGATTGACCTTTCATCTTCTGATCTGGAAATAAAAACTTACCCAAAGGCAGAAGGATTTTCAAAACCGGTTTCTGTAAAAAAATTCGCACAACAAAATGACTGTTTTGCCGCAATAAACGCAAATCCGTTTGTAACACGCTCACGGCTGAATCCAGTCTATTCAAAAAGAAAGCCGGTCGGAATTTACATTGATGGTTTTACCCTATTTTCAGAACCTATGGAAAGATACGCCGCACTTGCCTTTTTTAGGGAAGAAACAGGATATTCGGCAAAAATTTTTGACTCCCAGACTGAAATGGTTAATGAAAATCCAGAATTTGCGGTCGGCGGATTCTGGACAATCCTGCGCGGCGAAAAAATCCACGGGTTCAAGGACATAAAAGATTTCCGTTCCGCGGTTGGAATTTCTAAAGACGGAAGAAAACTTTATCTTTTTTGCGGAAAAAAACTTTCTTATCAAGATACGGCAAGAATTCTTCAGCAAAAAAATATCTTCTGCGCGCTTCAACTAGACGGAGGACCTTCCAGCCAGCTTTATTTCTGCGGAAAAAACAGGCAAAAAACCCTAAAAAAACAGCTTCCGTCGGTAATAATAGGATTTTCCAACAAACTGAATAATAAAATTGACGAATAAATTGATATAAACTAGAATTGAATCCATGAGTTTTTCAATCACAACGAATCAGAAAATCAACGAATATTACAATAAATACCGTGAGCACGAGATAATGTTCACAAAAAATATAATCCGCTTTTTGCGTCTTGACCCACGCCAGATATACGTAAAATGTGCAGGCTCACAGTGGCCATGCATAATAAATTCAACATCTTTTCATCAGTCAAAGATAATCATCGGAACAAACGGAGGAGCTTTTCAGCAGATAACAAAAAAAGACGCTCCGCCTGTAAATCTGCGTTACTGTTTTGTTGAGCCGGACAACCAGCAGCTGATTTTTTTTGTAACCTGCCGCGTTACAGACGTTACTCCATACATGAATTCAAAGGAACTTGCAATTGTAACTTTGTCTTTTACCCAGCGCCCGTCTGATGACCTTATCTATAAAATCGGCTCGCTGATTGATGCGAACGAAGGCTTTATTTATAGAAAAGAAGAGCGAATTATCTTGAACGATGACTCAAAGCGACTTCTGGGAATCAACAAAAAAGAGTCGATTGTCTACATTCAGTCTGTTCCGCGCCACTGCATTCTCTGGAATCTTTCGTTTTCCGGCGCAAAAATCATTGTTCTTGGAATTCCGCAGCTTCTTGAAAACAAAGACTGCATAATAAAATTTCTTTTTACAGAGCCAAGTGAAATTGTCGGAGTAAAAGGAACTATTGTCTCAGTGGCACCAGTTGAAGGACGGAGGGAGCTTGTTGAAGCCGGAATAAAATTTGACGAAAATCAAGTTCCGCTTGCGTATAAAATAAGAATCAACGGATACCTTTCAAACCGAAGAAAAAAATTCCTTGATTATGCGACAAAGGCTTCAACTCAAAATAAAAAAGAAGAAAAAACGCCGGAATCTAAAGAACCGCAGGTAACTAACGAACCACAGGAATCTAAGGAACCGCAGGTAACTTTGGAAATTCAGCCAGCGGCAGAGCCTTCTTCGGACAAATAAAAAATTATAGGAAAAACAGATGAACCATAAAAATCCTCTTGAAACCGTCTATTTTGTAAATTTGCCGGAAAATTACAATTTTTCAAATGCGGCAATGAAAATTGACTCAACAATTCCGCTTCCGGTACAGAAAAAAGTAAAAGGCGACCCGGACGACTACGATATGAACGATATTTCCCCGGAACAAGTTCTTTCCGGAATTCTTACAGTTTTGGCATACGACCACAAAAATGAGAACAAGGATTATTACCGCTCGATTATTCTAAAGGCACGGCCGAACATAAAAAAAGAACTTTCAGAGGCGGCAATCCTTAAGGCAAAAAACGAGGACTGGGACTTAGCGGAGGAGCTTTTTCTTTCATTAAAAGGAATTGACCCGGAAGACAAGGCAATCACCCTGAATTTTGCGCTTTTTCTGGACCAGCGCGCAGAAAGTTACCGCCGTTCAGGCTTAAATGATGACGCAGACGCTTATGACAACGATGCGGAAAGTTACTACAAAGATTCGATGGATGCCGACCCGCCGATTCCGGACGCATTTTTTAACGCAGGATTTTTCTATTTAAAGTCACATGACTTTAAGAATGCAAAAGAATGTTTTGAAAATTACGTGGCTCTTGTCTGCGACACAACCGATGAGGAACTTGGCGAAAACGGACTTTATAAAAAAGAGCGCGCTCAGGAAATTCTGAACAGAATCAGCAACGAAAATATGGATAACGATGCGTTCTCGCAGGCCTACAAACTGATTCAGTCCGGACAGGAAGAAAAGGGACTTGAAAAAATCCGTAAATTTATTGAGTCAAATCCTAAAGTCTGGAACGCATGGTTTATTCTTGGCTGGGGATTACGGAAACTTGGCCGCTACGACGATGCCCTTACAGCATTTAAGCAGGCAGTTGAATGTGGCGGAGACAAAAATTCAGACACTTACAACGAAATGGCAATCTGCCTGCTTGAGCAGGACAACACAAAAGAAGCAAAAGAAGCCCTGATGAATGCGTTTAAAATTTCGCCAGAGGACACAAAAATAATCTCTAACCTTGGTTATGTATGCCTAAAAGAAGGAAACAAAGCCGAAGCCCAGAAATATTTTACCGCCGTTCTGGAATTTGACCCGAATGATAAAATCGCGGCCAGCGAACTTGCAAAACTGGAACGTTCGGACGATTAGCAGAAATCTAAAAATCGATTTTTAGCGAGTCACCGACTGCAATGCCGTTTTTACCAAACCAGCCCTGAGGAACTTCAAGCGCATAACGCACGTAACCGGAACTTGTAATATCCGCAAGGCTGAACGGCTGCATATCAAGAATATCCCTGATTTTTCCATCTTTTGAAATATATGCGATGGAAAGCGGTGTCGGCGTATTTTTCATCCAGAAATTAAGAATCTGGTCATATTCAAAAATAAAAAGCATTCCCGTGCCCTGCGGAATATTTTTTCGCTCCATAAAACCACGGTTCCGGTCCTCCTGTTTTTCTGCGATTTCCGCAAGAACAGAAACCTGCGTTCCGTCAGACTTTAAAATTGTAAGATTCCGTTTTTCAAGCTTTGACCGGCAGGAAATATTCAGCGTAAAGACAAAAAACAATCCAAAAAAAACAGCAAGATTTCTAAAAAAATTAAAATTTTTCATATAAAGTTCCTATCAAAGTCCTTCCAGAAACATTTCCCGGGTAATTTCTGTGCCGTTCGGTCCAACCATAGACTTGTTCTGGAGCGACTCAAAAGTATTCTTATCCACATATTTTAATGTCAAAGGACGTTCAAGGCTCATTGTTACAGAACTTGTGTTCCAGACCGACTTTTCCGGGGAAACAGAATCCGGCATTCCGTATTTTTTACATAGTGAGTCAAAAATGCTGAAATGATCCATTTTTTCGCGGTTAACATTTATTGTGATGATATAAAGCCTGTCCTTATAAAACTGAAACCAGCACCGTTCCAAAAAAGAAAAACCTGCAAATGCCGAAGTATCTGTTTCAATAAGAACACGGTTTTCCCCCGGAAGCAAAGAAACATCCCTGTCTCCGTGGTAACCAAAATCAGGATTATCTTTTAACGCCTTTTTCACCTGCTCAACAGACATTCCAAGCTCGACACCGCCGTAGCCTGTGGCAATTTTTTTTTCCGCATAAAGAGAAGAAAGAAAAAACAAGCAAAAAACAGCAAAAAGAATTTTTTTCATAAAAACCTTTTATTTTTTAGCCGACAGCTGTTTATTTTCCAGTTTACGGTAAAACGCCGCAACTTTTAAAAGTTCAGTACAATCCGGCACAACAATCTTGTTGCCGACAAAACGCACGCAACGTTCCTGATAAAGCTGGTAATTCGCCTTGTTGTGCTGCTCAAGCGGAATCGAGCACATATTCGCAAGGTCGTCACAAGTTATATCCGGCTCAAAATTTCCAGAGGACTTTCTTGCCTTTTCCGCAAGAAGCGCAAGCATATCAATCATTTTGTGGACAGGATTCACAAGACACGCATTGTCAAGCTGTCGGTACGAAGTCCAGAGGCGCTCCGCCAAAGTTGTTGTAAGCCGCGAAATCAGCTGCGGCTGTGTTGAAACCATCATATCAAAGTTGTTTTTGTTAAGAACAATCAGCTTGCAGTTTTCGTGCGCAATGGCGCTTGCCGAACGCGGCTTGTTTTCAAGAAGAGCCATTTCCCCGAACATATCGCCAGGCTTTAGCACCGCAAGAACAACCTCGTTTCCGTTTATTACTTTTGAAATCCGGACCTGCCCCGACTGGATGACAAACATATCAGAACCGGACTGGCTTTCTGAAAAAATCATCCTGTCTTTTTGATAGATTCTTGATCCTTCCGCCGGCAGTTCAAAATCGCGCATATTTGAACGCATGCTAAGCACCTTGAATGCGTTCTGAGCCTCTGCAAGATGCATTCCGTTCCGGTTTTCTTTCATGTACTGGTAATATGCAAAAATCGCAATATCGTAGGCCTGAATTTTCTCGTAATATTTTGCGACTTCAAAAATATGCTCGGTTGACTCAACATCTTCCGGCTTGTTTGAAAAATTTGTGAGCTGCTCGTTCATTGTGCGCATACGGTTCGCAAAAGTACGGATAATCTTGAGCGCAATCGGAGTGTTTTTTGCGATAAGCTCAGGATACTGGTCGCGGCGGACAGAAATACATTTTACATCAGTAACGGCAATCGCGCTTTCTATCTGGGAATGGCTGGACATACAGGGAATTACACCCACAAAATCACCGACTCCAAGATTTTTTATTGAAAGACCTTTTACATCGTTTTGGCTAAAACAGCGGACATTTCCACTTTGAATGATATAAAAATGGTCGTTGTTTTCATTTCCTTCAACAAAAAGATAAGAATCAGGTTTGAAATTTACGAATGACAAGTGCAACATTCCATACCACCTTGAATATTAACTTTTAAAGTATAATGGTTAGATTTTTTATTTGTCAACGAAGATTATCTCCGGCTGCAAACAAAATCCGGTCTTCGCCTTAACTTCTTTAACGGTGAATTCAACAAGAGCCTTTACGTCTTTTTGCGTCGCTCCACCCAAATTTATAATAAAATTCCCATGAAAAGGTGCAATCTGCGCCATTCCTATCTGTTTTCCGCGCAGACCGCACTCATCGATTATCCTGCCGCTCGGCGCTCCAAATTCACGGCTGTTCCTGAAAACGCTGCCGGCGCTTGGAAATTCAAAATGCCCCCTGGACTTACGTTCTTCAATGTACTTTTTGTTTTCTGACTTTATCTGTTCTTTTGTCTTTGCATTTTTTTTCAGTCTGAAAGTGGCGGAAAGAACCAGCGTATGCGTATTCTGGAACGGCGAGACCTTGTAATCCCAGTCTGACGGAGAAAAAATCCTGTGCTTTTCCGTGTAATCATTTAAATCTATGTAATAGGCTTCCACAAAAAGCTCGCTGACTGAAAGGTCAAAGCATCTTGCGTTCATAAAAAGGGCGCCCCCAAGAGTTCCGGGGAGTCCCGCAAACTTTTCCGCTCCGGAAAAACTGTTTTCCGCGCAGAAATTTACAAAAGCAGCCATTGTCGCACCGGCTTCCGCAGAAACAAGAACGTCATCATCTTTTGTTTCCGGGCTTTCCAGAAAAAAAATCCTATTGATTTTTAAAAGCGAAAGAACAACGCCGTTAAATCCGCTGTCGCAAAAAACAATGTTTGAGCCGCCGCCAAGAATAAAATAATTTATTTTCTCTGATTTTAACGCGGCCAAAAGCACTAAAAGAGAGTCAATGTTTTCCGGCTCGAAAAAGACAGGAACTGTTCCGCCGATTTTAAAAGTGGTGTGTTTTGCCATAGGCTCGTCAAACAGGACAGAGCCGCAGAAGTCGCCGGAAGAAACAAGTTTTTGCGCAAAAGATTTATAGTCGTGCATAAAGGCAATTATATAGAAAAAAAGTAATAATTGAAACACGATGTTTTTTTCATTAAGATTGAATAGAAAAAGGGGCGTTGCGGGGTGTCCCCGCACGGTGGGTAGGGCGCAACGAAGTGCGACCGCAGGGCGGTTGTCCGCCCTTAATACACAAAAAACAGGAGTTCTTATGCCGTTAAAATTATTTAATACGATGGGACATGAAATTGAGGAATTTAAGCCAGTCCACGAAGGTTTTGTCGGTTTTTACGGCTGCGGTCCGACTGTCTATAATTATGCGCATATTGGAAATCTCCGCGCTTACGTTTTTCTGGATATTCTTGATAAAACTTTGACTTTTTTGGGTTACGACATAAAACACGTTATGAACATCACTGATGTCGGACATTTGACCGGCGACAACGACGATGGTGATGACAAAATGGTAAAAACGGCGGAGGAGCGCCATCAGTCTGTTCTTGAGGTGGCAAAATTTTACACGGACGCTTTTATGCAGGATATTGACGATTTGAATATCCGTCATCCGGACGTAATCTGCAAGGCGACTGAACATATTCAGGAAATGATTGAGCTTATAAAAAAGATTGAGGCGAACGGTCACACTTATATGGCCGGCGGAAATCTTTACTACGATATTTCAACTTACCCGGATTATGGAAAGCTTGCGAACCTTAACCTTGATGAGCTGAAGGAAGGCGCGGGCCGCAGAAAAGAAGTTGTAATCGACGGAAACAAGCGGAATCCGGGAGACTTTGTGCTTTGGTTCACAAAATCGAAATTTGAAAACCAGGCGATGACGTGGGATTCTCCCTGGGGAAGAGGTTATCCGGGCTGGCACATAGAATGTTCCGCGATGAGCATGAAATATCTTGGAAAACACATTGACATCCATACCGGCGGAATTGACCACGTTCCGGTTCACCACACAAACGAAATCGCGCAGTCAGAAGGCTCGTTCACGCCGGAGGAAAAAGCGGAAGGTCCCTGGGTAAAATATTGGCTTCACAATGAATTTCTGGTTGTCGAAGGCGGAAACAAGATGTCTAAGTCAAAAGGAAATTTTTTGCGGCTCCAGACGTTAAAAGATAAAGGCTACAGCGCGCTTGACTACAGATTTTTCCTTTTGGGCGGACATTACCGCAAGCAGATTTTCTTTAGCTGGGACGCGATGGATTCCGCAAAAAATGGACGCGCAAGTCTTGTCCAGAAAATCGCAAAACTTGCGCAGAAAGCCGGCGTAAAACTTGAAAAAGGCAAATCATATAAAAAGGGCGAGGCTGATAACCGCAACGGGCTTTCTGAAAAAGCGGCTCAATACCTGGAGGCGTTCAAGGCGGCGCTGGAAAACGACCTTTTGATTCCGGTCGCGCTTAGCCAGGTTAATAAAGTTTTAAAGGACAGTTTGCTGGACGCAAAAGAAGCGTTAAATCTTATTGACAGGATGGACAGCGTTCTTGGGCTTAAAATGATTGAAACTGCCGGAACTGCGCAGAAAGAGGCGGAAAAAAACGCGGCGGCAAATGTGATTGACCATTCAGGCGATCCGGAAGCGGCGGAGATTGACGCTCTTGTCGCAGAAAGAACCGCAGCAAAGAAAAACAAGGATTTTGCAAAAGCCGATGAAATCCGCGACACACTCACAAAACGCGGAATCACTATAATTGACACCCCGGCAGGTCCGACCTGGAAAAGGAATTAGGCGACGGGATTTTATGTGGTCATTTCGACAAACTCAATGACCACGTATTTTGAATTTTTATGTAACCAATCAAAAGGAGCGTTGTTTGCTAATTATGGACGGTCAGACAGAAAAAACCAAGCCTCTTAATGCAGCAGATTCTGTTGACTTTAAAACGATTTATAGCGCGACAATGCAGATGCTGTTCAAAATCTCTTACAGGATTGTAAACGATGAGGAAGCGGCAGAAGATTTAGCCCATGACTCGCTTATTAAAGCCAACGAAAAACAACTGACCTTTCCTACGATGAATGACGCTAAATTCTGGTTGATTCGTGTTGTAAAAAACGCATCGCTGAATTACGTTAAAAGAAAAGCACGTGAAAAACGAGCCTATGAAAAAGCGCTTTACGAAGAGACACGTGTTTTTCATTCTGGTGAAACAGAACTTCTTAGGGAAGAATCAATAAAATCTGCGCAGGATGCTTTGAATAAACTGCCTCCAAAACTGAAGGAAGTTGTTGTGCTTGCCGAGTACAGCGACTTAAACTACAAAGAGATTGGTAAAGTTGTGGGAATCACGGAAGGAAACGTAAAGGTCAGAATTTTCCGTGCCCGCAAATTACTTGCAGAAATGCTAGGAGCTGAAAATGTATTCTTGCCCAACTGATGATATTCATTCAATTTATCTTGACAATGAGCTTCCTTTGGCTTACATAAAGGAATACGAATCTCATATTGCGAATTGTCCGGCCTGCAGGGCAAAACTTGAGTCTTTTAAGAGAATCAAGAATGCCTTTCAGACAGACAGCAAAAACATTCAGCTTGACAAACAGTTTATGGATCAAAGCTTTGAACGCCTTAAAACAAAAATGCGCTACTCAAAAAATGCCGCGCCGCGTTTTGAATTTCCTTTCAGCGAAAAAACTGTACGCTGGGGAATGGCAACTGCGGCGGCTGTGCTGATTGCGGCGATTCTTCCTGTTACTATTTCAAACTCAGCAAAAGCAAATCATTCTGAAAATGCAAATATTGCATCAATCACTCCTGTTACCCGTCCACAAAATGCGCCGATTTCAAACCAAAGCGTTGTAATCAACGGAAATTTGAACCACAATCTGGCACAGACAGTCGGCTCAAGAAATATTTCAAACTCTGCGCTGACAAATGTTGACGTTCTTAGACCGGAATTTGATGATGCGAAAAAAATTCATGTAAACATTACAGTTCCGGGACTTGAAAACAATCAGGAAACTATTGAAATCAAACTGCCGGTAAACTCTAATGAAGGGCAGCTAGAGTGGACTCGTCATCGTTAGTAAATTATTTTTTTAGAAAATCTCCATTAATCAGAACGTTGTGCTGGGTCGCGTTGGCTCTGCTTTTTATGCTCTGCTCGCTTTTGTTCGGGCTGCACATAAACCAGAAGCCGGTGATTGATTCAATAAATCCGCCGGTAGGTTCTCCGGGAGACCTTATAATTATAAGCGGAAAAGGCTTTGGAAACACCAGGGAAACAAACTATGTTGAATTCGGCGGCTCAAAATTAACTTCCTCATCCTATATTTCGTGGACTGACACAGAGATAAAGGTTGTTCTGCCTGCAAATGTAAAAGACGGTCTTGTTGTTGTTGAAACAAAAAACAACCGCTCACGACCGGCGTTTTTTGCGAACGCAACGGCCGCTCCGGTCGCGGTAACCCAGAATCCGCAGACAACCGCCCCGATAATCACAAGTCTTTCCCCGGAAAAAATTTCTGTCGGAACGCTAGTTACAATTTATGGCGTAAATTTTGGAAATTCAAAGGACAATTCAAAAGTGTTCTTTTCTGTAAACCGGGAAAAACCTATAAATGATGAAAGTTTAGCCTCAAAAACGCAGGAAGATTTTGCCTTTACAGAGGCGAATAAAGACGATTTTGACTACGAATACTGGTCAGACAACGAAATCAGACTTTATGTCCCGGATGGAGCGGTTTCCGGAGATATTTTTGTTTCAACAAGCAAAGGAAAATCCCCTATGCGGCACATTGAGATAAACAGAAAAGCAGGCTCAAAAAGTTTTATCTCGCCAAAGACCTATGTGATTCAAGTTGCGGTTGACATTGACGACACGGCAGGCGACAAGGACTCCCAGATAATTTTACGTTGTCCGCGGCCGTTCACTTCTCCGGCTCAGCCAGCTGTGGTTGTTTCTGAATGTACACCCGAGCCGATTATTTATAATTTTCAGCACACAATGATTCATCAGACAAGTGGGGCCAGAAATTCCGGAAAAACCAAATTCAAGCAGAATTTTGCGGTAACAGCATATGACACAAGGACAGAAATTTTTCCATCTTCAATAAATTCTTCCGCCCAGATGAACAAAAATCTAAAGGCTATTGCAACAAAGGCGGACAGTTGTATTCCTTCTGATGATGAGGAGCTGGTAAAAACAGCGCGCTCAATCGCCAAAAATGAAAAAAATCCGTATGTAATCGCGGCTCTTACCTACAATTATATGCTGAAGGAATTTGTAATTCTGCAGGATGTAAGAAAAGGAAACATTTCGCCTCTGGATCTTTTGCGCACAAAACGCGGAGATGCTTATGACTTTGCGGTTATTTTTACAGCGCTTCTTAGGGCAAACGGAATCGCGGCATTACCTGACAGCGGAATTCTTGTTGAAAAAGATTTAAAGACACGTCCGCACTGGTGGAGCGAATTCTACGTTCCGGAGTTTGGATGGATTCCTGTGGACATTGCCATTGCCGCAGGTCTGGATTACCATCCGTGGCAAAAAGATATTGTGCCTCATCAGTTTTATTTTGGAAACCTTGACGGACAGCACATTCTTTTTAACAGGGGCTGGAACGAATTTAAGCCAAGCGCGCCGAACAACAAGACAGTTTCTAGACCACGCAGCTATTCCCTGCAGTCAATCTGGGAAGAAGCCAGTGGAAAAACCATAAAATACAGTTCATATTGGTCAAATCCGACCGTAATAGGAGTATATTGATGACTAAAGTATTATCAGTTGGCGGCTCAATTGTTGTGCCAAATCAGCCGGACACAGAATTTTTAACAAAATTTGTTTCAATGGTAAAAGAATGGCTTGAAGAAGATGCGAGCCGAAAGTTGATTCTTGTAGTTGGAGGCGGTGCGCCTGCGCGTGTTTACCAGAACGCATATTCAGAAATCTCAAAAAATGTAAGTTCAAATTCTGCAAGCGATGCGGCAGACTGGATTGGAATTATGGCGACAAGACTAAACGCCCAGCTTGTAAAAGCGTGCTTTGGCGAACTTTGCCAGAATGATGTAGTTTATGACCCGACAGCGCCAGTTGACTTTAAGGGAAGAGTTCTTCTTGCGGCTGGATGGCATCCGGGATTTTCAACAGACAACGACGCGGTTCTTCTTGCTGAAAAACATGACGCAAAGACAGTTGTGAACCTTTCAAATATTGAAAAAGTATACACTGATGACCCAAGAAAAAATCCTGACGCAAAGCCGATTGATGAGATTTCATGGAAAGACTTCCGCAAGATGGTCGGAGACGAATGGACTCCGGGAAAAAACTGTCCGTTCGACCCGATTGCCTCTAAAAAAGCGGACGAATGTAAAATGACAGTAATCTGCGCAAGCGGCAAGAATATTGAAAACATCCGCGCAATTCTGGACGACAAGGAATTTGTAGGAACAAAAATTGGCGGATAATGCCATCAGTTTAAAAATATTCCATTTTGTCTAGAATTGCGTCGATTTTTTGACCATACAGTTTGTCGGTTGCCCAGACACCTGCCAAATCAAAAATTGTTTCGGCATACTTTGCCTTGTGGACCCAGCTGTAGCGCGGATCGACCAATTCTTGTCTTAATGGAATATCCTGTGTTGTTGCATAAGCCTGAAGATGCTGAATATGGGCGCGGACACCAATCTGCTCTGTCTCAAACCATTCTCCGGGATGGGCAGCGTCCATCGCACCTAAGCCGCAGTAATTGTGCATTTCCGGAACAACAAGATTCCCGAACGAAAGATAACCTGTTTCCAGACACATCTGGGCAAACGCAACATCAGAATTTATTCCTTCAACAGCAGCCTCTTCAACATAAAATCCGGCAAGACGGCGGACTTGGTCACGGTTACAGTCAGGCTTTACGGAAACAAAATATCTGCACAAATCTTCAGCAGACAAAACCGGCGTTCCCAGCAAATTTCTTGAAACCGAAACTTTTTTTCCAGGAACAGAGACACACGAAAACAGAAAAACCACTGACAAAAAAATAGCGACGCTTGCAAAAATCGAAAATAACTTCTTCATACATAGATTTTCGTATTTTTTTTGTGATTCATTACCGAATTTGCATTTTTTTTGCGTTAATAAGGTATGTGTAAAATCAATTGTACCCCGGACATCCGTGAACTTACACTAAAACATGGGATTGAATATCCCTCGGATGTTGAATTAGTTATGATGATTCTTGGCTCAGGAATAAAAGGAATTCCTGTTGAAAAACTTTCCGAGCAGGTTGTAAAAATTCTTGCAAAATCAAACCGCGAGTCTTTGATTACAAATCTGCTTCAAATCAAGGGAATGGGGGCTGGAAAAGCCCTTGCAGTTGCGTCCGCAATTGAACTTGGAAGAAGGAGGAACAACCATAAAAATG
>CAVGBY010000029.1:19144-19983 GCA_963627355.1 uncultured Prevotella sp.
CTTTTAAAAACGCCAAAAGATGTGATTCCGTTTATCCAAAATTATTCAATGCAGAACCAGGAGCATTTTCTGTGCATAACCTTGAACGGCGGACACGAAATTCTGCAAATCAGAGTTGTAAGCGTCGGCACAATAAACCAGACGATAGTCCATCCGCGGGAAATTTTCTCTGAGGCACTGATTGAAAACGCCGCGGCAATCATAGTCGCGCACAATCATCCTTCCGGAAACTGCGAGCCTTCCGACCAGGACATAAAAACAACCCGGACGCTGCTAGAATGTTCCGATTTTTTAGGAATTTCACTTTTGGACCATATAATCTTTAGCAGAACCTCGTATTACAGTTTTCTTGAACACGATATGCTGTAAAGAGAGTACAATTTGTTGAAAAATTCGATATTCAAGGTATATAATTTTATTATGCCGTTAAAGAAAAAGATTTTTTGTCTTGCCGCCACATTGATTTTTTCGTTTTGTTTTGCAGAAGAAAATGAATTTTTCCTAGAGGAAGAAATTCCAGCCGCAGAACTTTCAAACGAACTGAACAAAAAAGAATTTTTTTTACCGGAACTGTTAAAACCTGAAAAAACCAACGAAACTCCAAAAAAGAATTCTGTAACCATAAAGACAAACACGCGGAACGCAAAAGTTTTTCTGAACGGAATTTACAAAGGCGTCACACCGATTTCAATCGATAACCTTGAGCCAGGAACTTACAGGCTTAGGCTTGAAAAGACAGGTTTTCTTCCTGTTGAAAGATTTATTTCTGTTTCAAAAGGAACAACTTTCAGCTATTACTACGAAATGACAGAAATAAAAGGTTTTGTTGACATCCGCGG
>CAVGBY010000030.1:0-14822 GCA_963627355.1 uncultured Prevotella sp.
GGAAGAAAAAGTAAGCGTCAACCGAGCCATTCGGTGCGATGGCAAGCAATTTTTGCAAAAAATTGCGCAGTCCGATACCTTGTTACGCTCCGCATGGCGAATTGACGTGCTTTTTCTGGTAGCGTATTCAATTTCTTTACTAAATTAATAAAACTCGACATTCGCCTTAATAAATATTTTGTGAAATTTATCTGTTTTTTTTCTTTTATATGTTTTGACAAAAATATTTTATTTTATTAATATTAACGCAATATAAAAAATTATAGGTTTTATTAGGCCTTTGTTGGAGTTTTTTAAATGAACATTATTCAAACTGTGCTTCTTGTTGCATTTGTAATTGTCTGCATATTGATTATCTGTCTTGTGCTTGTTCAGGATGACGGACAGAGCGGAATGGGCGGACTTCTTGGTGGACGCGGAACAGCAGCTTTTGGTTCTCATTCTGCCAGCGTTTTGACAAAAGCAACCGGAGTTTTTGTAGCTCTCTTTTTTATCATCACATTGGCTCTTGCTGTACTTAATAAAAAGCCAAAAGTGACTACTGATATGAGCGACACTTCATCAAGAATTGAAAATACAGTTGATTCTGCCGCTGAAACTGCCGGAACTGTTGAAGAAACTGCTCCTGCCGCAGAAGATAAATGGTATCAGAGTGAGTAGCCGGTTTTTTTATAGCAAGTAAAATAGAAAAACTGACAGGTCGAGGTTGTATGCTTAGTAATTTGATTAAGCCTGAAAATGTGATTGTCGAACTTGAAAGCACTGACAAGGACAGCCTTTTCGCTGAACTTACAGAAAATCTTGTTCGCACTAATGAAAATCTTGACCGAATTGAAGTATTTAATGCTCTTTCTGAAAGGGAAGAGGAGATGAATACTTGCATTATGAAAGGTGTTGCAGTTCCGCACGCCTGTTGTGGCTGTGTGGAAAAACCTTTGATTGCTCTTGGGCTTAGCGCTTCTGGAATCGACTACGAGATTGACGGCACAGGAACAAAAAACTATTCTGACTCATTGGTTCATGTTGTTTTTATGCTTCTTTTTGAGCATGGAAATGCTGAACGTCATCTGCGAGTCCTTGCGGATTGTGCAAGGCTTTTAAATATCCCGGGTTTTTACAAATCTCTTCTGACCGCAAAAAATGCGCAGGAGGTTTGCGATATAATTCAGGATTATGAATATGAATTTTAGCGTTTAGGCTGATTTTTTCTTTATTTCAGGGGGTAGGAAATGGCAGAGAACGAAGCAAATGTGATTTCTCATCTTTTGAACGTTGAAGCTCAGGCTTCGGATCTTGTAAAAGAGGCTCAGGATGAGGCGAATAAGCGTCTTTCTTCTGTGCGTGCAAAAGCAGACGCGGAATTTAAAGAAAAATTTGATAAGATTGTCGCCGGGCTTGAAAAAACTTACAACGACAAAATTTCAACAATAGATGAAAATCATAAAAAGAACTTGGAAGAATACAAATCTTCTGTAGAAAATTCAGAGCAGGACAAAGATAATTTTAATGTTTTTCTGAAAAAACTGCTTGTTGAACAATAGGTGGTGGCTATGGATTATTCTGGAGCTTCCGCTTATATCTATGCAAAGGTGTGCGCTCTTGTTTCCAAGGCGTATGTCGGCGAAAATGCGGTTCGTCTTTTTAATGCAAAATCTCTTTCTGAGCTTTGGGATATTTTATTCAAAATGCCTTGTCCTCAGGTTCCGGAACAGATGCTTGCGAATAAGATAGAAAATCAGGCTGTAGATACTTTTATCTCTGACTATACATCTCTTCTTCATCTTTATTCAAATCCGGATCCGTTTCTGGTGGAACTTCTTCGCCGTTACGAGGTTACAAACATCAAGGTAATGTCAGCGGCTCTGAGTCTTGGCGAGCAGGAAAAACCACGCACCGTAAATCTTGGAAAGTATGAGCTTCTGGATTATTCTGCGTGGCCGGATCTTAAAAAAATTACTGAAAAATCAAATTTTCCTTGGTATGACCATGTTCCGACACCGGAAGAACGACAGCAGATGGACTATAAGCTTGATCTGCAGGAAATACGGACTTTGTGGAAATATGTCACAAAAGTTTCGGATTCATCAAGGAATGCGCTTGTTGGATATTTTACGGAAGATTATAAGATAAAAAATATGCTCTGGGCTTTGCGTCTTAAGATTTATTATCAGATGCCGAACGATGAGATTCTTAAAAATCTTTTCTATATTACAGAAAAACCTTCCATGGAAGATCCTTTGTGCAGAGCTGCGATTGAAATTCTGGATAAGGCTCCGGACAATTACGATGACTGGAAGAAATGGCGGTATGCCTCGTATCTGAATCCGCATGAGGAAGGTCATCTTTGGTCTGTTGACCCTATGTGGATTGAGCAGAAGTTAAGAATCGGTGAGGTGGGACGAATAAAAAGACTTCTTCATCAGTATCCTCTTACTTATGCGTCTTTGGTTATGTATTTTAGGATGAAACTGCAGGAACTTAATGCCATCCGTGCCGCTACAGAAGCTTTGCGGCTTAATGCAGATAAATCGGAAGCCATGTATGTGGCTGGAATTTCTGCTTCAACGTTGAACGGAGGCCGCTAATGGCAAAAACGACAGAAATGCGTCTTGTGGAACTTATGGCGTTAAAGCAGGATGTCCAGAATGTGATTTTATATCTTGGAAAAAACGGGAATTTTCAGTTCCAGTCAAAAAAACGTCCTGTTCAAAATGATGATGACAAGAAAGTTTTGAATATTGATGGGCATTTCTTTGATTCTCTGCAGAAAACCCGGGCATTTTTTAATATTCCTGATATTTCTGACTCCGAGTTGAAAGTTGTCGCGGCTACCGATGAAGACCGTAACAAGGTGAACAAGATAATTGCAACGACAGATGAATTTGAAAAAATCGCCGAGGAGAAGAATAAAAAACTTTCGCAGATAACAGAAAACCTTAAAGAGGCAGAATCTTTCGCGAACCTGAAAGTTCCTTATTCCCAGCTTGAGCATCTTTCGTTTCTTTCCCTGAAGATTGGAAAAATTCCTGCGGACAATTTTGAAAGTCTGCGGGATGCTGTAGGTTTTTACGGCGTTATAATTCCTCTTGGAAAGGATAAGTCAAAGATTCTTGCGGTTTCTTCAAAAAAAGGACGTTTTGCGCTTGATACGGAACTTAAGAAATTTGGTTTTGTGAATATGGAAATCCCTGAGAATTTTAACGGAATTCCAGAGGAAGCGCTTTTGGGAATGCAGCAGGAAAAAGTTGCCGCAGAGCGGGAAGTTGCAAAAATCAACGAAGAAAAGAAAAATTATGCGGATACTCATTCAGAGGAAATCAGGCAGCTGCTTGGCGCATTCTGCATCTCAAAGCAAGTTAAAGACATTCAGAACGGGCTTGAGTCAACTTCAATGGTTTACCGTCTTACAGGATGGATTCCGGCGGCGGATTCCCGCAGTTTTATGAAGGAGCTTGATGACCTTACCGAAGGACGCATTGCAATCCGTGAGTATCTTCCGACAGAGGTTCCGTCTGTTCTGCGTGGCGAGGAAAAAGTTCCGGTTAAACTTACTCATGGAAAATTTGTTTCTGCGTTTGAACGGATGATTTTTAGCTACGGTTCTCCTTTGTACGGAACAATTGATCCTACTCCGTTTGTGGCGATTTTCTTTACATTCCTGTTTGGAATTATGTTTGGAGATTTCGGTCAGGGGCTTGTGATTTTTATTGCCGGTCTTCTGATGGCAAAAAAAGTGATAAAGGTCGGCGCGTGGAACAAATTTGCTCCGATTTTCATGGGAGTCGGCTGTTCTTCGTGCATTATGGGGCTTGTGACCGGTGAATTCTTTGGCACAGAAAAACTTCTTGAGCCGTTTGCGCTTTTTGTTACAGGTCTTTTTGGAAATCCCCATGCGCCGATTTTAAAAGTCATGCCTTCTTCCAACCCGAATTCTATTTTTGTGATTTTTGGAATTTTTGGCGTCACAATTGCGCTTGGTTTTGTGATTAATTCAATCGGCTTGATTGTGAATATGTGCAACAATGTAATTAATAGAAAATTTGGAAATGTTTTCTTTGGAAAATGCGGGCTGGCCGGAATTCTGTTCTATTGGTATGTGGTTGCTTTTGCTGTGCGGATTGCGGCTTTTCATCACGTTCCTGCGGCTTATGATTGGATTGTTATATGTGTTTCATTGTTCTTCGCGGCTTTCGGGGAGCCTTTTGAACGGCTTTTTAACGGAGAGCGTCCTGTTGTGGAAAACGGATTTGGTTCTCTTGTGATTGGTGGAGTTGTTGAGCTTATCGAGGTTGTTTCAAATTATCTTTCAAGCACAATAAGTTTTGTCCGTGTCGGCGCGTTTGCGTTGGCCCATGCGGTTCTTGGATTCATCATTGAGCTTATGAGTTCAAAATGCGGTCCGGTCGGCGGAATTTTTGTTCTTATAATCGGCAACGCGATTGTCGTGGTTCTTGAAGGAATGATTGTGGCTATTCAGGTCATCCGACTTCAGTATTACGAGTTCTTTAGCAAATTTTTTAATGAAACCGGTGCGGAATTCAAGCCGCTACAGTTCCATTATGAAAATAAAATTTAAATTAAATCTTTATGATAAAAGAGGTTTTATTATGAACAAGAAAATTTTTGTAATTGCTGCAGTTCTTCTTTGCACAACAATTTTTGGTCTTTCTGCGCAGTCTTACGAGGCTGAAGGTGAAACAGCTGTTGAGGCAACTGTAGATCAGAAAGCTCCTGCTTCTTCTGCATGGAAGTATATTTCTGCTGCATTGGCTGTTGGTTTCTCTTGTATTGGCGGCGGTATGGCTGTTGCAAAAATCGGTTCTGCTGCGATGGGCGCAATGAGTGAGAATGCTGAGCTTTCTGGAAAAGCGCTTCCGTTTGTTGGTCTTGCAGAAGGTATTTGTCTTTGGGGATTCCTTGTAGGACTTCTTATCATCGTTCTTTAATTTCAGGAACAAAAATTGAAGTTTCATATTATCGGTGACAGAGAAATGGTTCTTGCATTCAAGCTGACTGGCGTGGACGGCACTGTGGCTGAAAACCGCCAGGAGGTTCTTGAGGCGTTTAACCGTATGACAGGAAAGGGCGGAACGGTTTCAGCACCTGTTGAAGAGATTCCAAATGTTCTTATTCTTACGGAAGAAGCTGCTGCCACCATTGAAGAAGAAGAAATCGCATGGCAAAAGACCGGAAAATTTCCGCTTATTGTGGAGATTCCTGGTCTGGACGGTCATGCCACTGGCAAAAAAACTCTTACGGATGCCATTCGGGAAGCGATTGGCGTTCAGATTTAGTCTGTTGCTGTTCAATTACAGCAATTAAAAATGTGAGGACTTCCAGAAAATTGGAAGTTCCTGCTCAAAGAGGAAAACGCATGGAAGAATTACGTTCTACAGAAATATTGGACAAAGAAATTCGATCTGATGCACGAAAAAAAGCGGAAAGAATCTTGTCTAAGACGGATGTTGACTGTCAAATGATTCTTGCCGAAGTTGACGACCGTGTTGAAAAAGCTAAAAAAGAAATTTCGGATAAAGATGAAAAAAAACTGGCTGCATACGAGAAGCAGAAGAAAGCGGCTCTTCCTCTTGAAAAAAAACGCTTTCTTGTGGATTTTATTCAGTCTGCGCTTAACAAGGCTACCGATGATTTTTTGGAAAAACTTACAGAAGAGGAACGCCTTGAACTTGTTCTGAGGCAACTTGGAAAATCAGAAGATATTTTAAAGTCAAAGAAAGTCCATGTAAGCGTCTATGGTTTTGATGAAAAACTGGTCCAGAAAAAGCTGGACAAAATGCTTGATGTCGATTCATATTCAAAGACTGAA
Source organism: uncultured Prevotella sp. (assembly GCA_963627355.1). Taxonomy (GTDB): domain Bacteria; phylum Spirochaetota; class Spirochaetia; order Treponematales; family Treponemataceae; genus Treponema_D. Next base: position 5,828 of record CAVGBY010000030.1, read on the forward strand.
TTCAATAAGATTATCGTTGAAAATGACTGCGGAATAACCCATAAGGAAGGTATTATTGTGGAAGCGTGTGACAAATCAGTGCGCTGCCGCTTTACGCTTTCGGAGCTTGTTTCGCAGATACAATATAAATACAGGGCAGAATTGTGTGATTCTCTTTTTGGCGGGAGGCTTGAAAACAAATGATTGAAGGAAAAATAACCCGCATTTCAGGACCGATTGTATTTGCTGAAGGACTGGATGGTTGTGGACTTTACGATGTTGTTGATGTAGGCGAAAAAAAACTGATTGGTGAGATAATCCGTCAGAATAAAGGAAATGCGACAATTCAGGTTTACGAGGAAGATACTGGAATGCATATCGGAGAAAAGGTTGTATGCCAGCAGCGTCCTTTGTCGCTTCGGCTTGGACCTGGACTAGTCGGCACAATTTACGATGGAATCCAGCGTCCACTAAAATCTATGTCTGATCATTCAGGGGCTTTTCTTTTGCCGGGTGAACGGACAGAACCTCTTGACACGCAGAAAATATGGCATTTTGATGCTCTTCCGGAAATAAAAGCCGGTTGTCCTATAAAACCGGGGCTTGTGCTTGGAACGGTAAAAGAAACTGAGTCTGTAACTCAGAAAATAATGGTTCCGCCTGCAGTCCGCGGGCGCGTGCTGATGACATTTAACGGTTCGGGTGACTATACAGTTGATGATGTTATTGGAACTACAGAGTTTGATGAGGAGATAAAACTTTCTCAATACTGGCCTGTTCGTCAGCCTAGACCTTATGCTGATAAGCTTGAGGTTTCTGAGCCGCTCATAACTGGTCAGCGTGTTATTGATATTTTCTTTCCGCTTTCAAAAGGTGGAACAGCGGCAATTCCTGGGGGATTTGGAACGGGAAAAACAATGACGCAGCATGCCGTTGCAAAATGGTGCGATGCTGATTTGATTGTCTATATCGGTTGCGGTGAGCGTGGAAATGAGATGACAGAAGTTCTTACTGAATTTCCGGAGCTTATTGACCCGAGGACAGGACGTTCAATCATGGAGCGAACGATTCTTATCGCGAACACTTCAAATATGCCTGTTGCTGCGCGCGAGGTTTCTCTTTATTCAGGAATTACTCTTGCGGAATATTACCGAGACATGGGGCTTCATGTTGCGATTATGGCAGATTCAACAAGCCGCTGGGCGGAGGCTTTGCGCGAACTTTCCGGCCGTATGGAAGAAATGCCTGCTGAGGAGGGATTCCCTGCGTATCTTCCGACTAGGCTTGCTTCTTTTTACGAGCGTGCCGGACGTGTTATTTCTCTGGAAGGCGAGGAAGGCTCTGTTTCTGTAATCGGAGCAGTTTCGCCGCCGGGAGGTGACTTTTCTGAGCCGGTCACACAGCATACAAAGCGTTTTATACGCTGCTTCTGGGCGCTTGACCGCGATTTGGCAAATGCACGCCATTATCCTGCGATCGGCTGGATAAACTCTTATTCAGAATACGCCGCGGAAGTCCGCGAATGGTGGGAAAAACACAATCCCGTGTGGTGGACGGTCAGGACAGAGGCTCTTGAGCTTTTGAAAAAAGAGGACAGGCTTCAGTCCATTGTAAGGCTGATAGGTCCTGATTCACTTGCTTCTTCTGATCAGCTTGTGCTTAAAGTTTCCGAGATGATTAAAAACGGATTCCTTCAGCAGAATGCTTTTGACGATGTTGATATGTATTGCTCTTCAGAAAAACAGATAATGATTATCCAGTTGATTATGGATTTCTATAAACGTTCGCTTGCCCTTGTAAAGAATGGGTGTCCGCTTGTAAAGATAAATTCCATGTCGGCCGCTGATGAGATAGTGCGCATAAAAATGGTCGTTCCAAACGACAAGCTTGAGCAGATTGGCGAAATCCGCGACAGGATGAACAGTCAGTTTGCAGAACTTGAGTCAGTTTATAACAAGGCAGCTGCATTTTAGGAGGCGTATAGACAATGAAAGGTATTGAATATAGAGGCGTAAATTCTGTTGATGGTCCGATTGTTGTTGTCCGCCGAACCGAAAATATTTTCTACAATGAAACAGTAAATGTTCGTGACCGTAATGGCGACAAGCGTCTTGGCCGTGTAATTGATATGAACGAAAAAGCCGCTGTTGTTCAGATTTTTGGCTCAACAACAGGAATTGACCTTGAGGAAAGTTCTTTTGAATTTCTTGACAAACCTCTTGAGCTTCGTGTTGGAGAGGAACTTCTTGGACGCGTTTTTAACGGTCTTGGTGAGCCGATTGACGGTTATCCGGAAATTATTTCCTCGGAATTTGTAAATGTAAATGGAAACCCGATAAATCCGTATTCCCGTTCATATCCGCGGGATTTTATCCAGACTGGAATTTCTTCAATTGACGGAATGAACTCTCTGGTCCGCGGTCAGAAACTTCCGATTTTTTCTGGAAACGGACTTCCGCATAATAAGCTTGCGGCCCAGATTATACGTCAGGCAAAACTCCGTGGCGCGGACGAGCAGTTTGTAATGGTTTTTGCCGGAATGGGAATCAAGTACGATGTCGCGAGGTTCTTTGTAAACACTTTTGAGGAGTCAGGTGTTCTGTCGAAGGTTGTAATGTTCCAGTCGCTGGCGGATGCTCCTTCTATTGAAAGAATTATGACACCGCGTTGTGCCCTTACAGCCGCTGAATATCTTGCGTTCAAAAAGGGAATGCACGTTCTTGTTGTTCTTACAGATATGACAAACTACTGCGAGGCGTTGCGCGAAATTTCCACTACACGCGGAGAAGTTCCTGGCCGAAAAGGCTATCCGGGATACTTGTATTCGGATCTGGCGGAGCTTTACGAACGTGCCGGAAAAATTAAGGATTCAGAAGGCTCAATTACCCAGATTCCTATTTTGACAATGCCTAACGATGATATTTCGCACCCGATTCCGGATTTGACAGGTTACATCACGGAAGGACAGATTGTTCTTGACCGCGAGATGGATTCAAAAGGAATTTATCCGCCGGTTGCCGGTCTGCCGTCGCTATCTCGTCTTATGAAGGACGGAATCGGAAAAGATATGACGCGTGAAGATCATGCGAATGTTTCTTCCCAGCTTTTTGCGGCCTACTCAAAAGTAAAGTCAATCAGAAACCTTGCGTCAATTATCGGCGAAGAGGAGCTTTCTCCGCTTGACAAGAAATATCTTGAGTTTGGAAACAGATTTGAATCGGAGTTCCTTACGCAGGGTGAATATGAGGACCGCACGATTGAGCAGACTCTTGAGATTGGATGGAAATGTCTTTCAGTTCTTCCAAAAGAAGAATTGTTCAGAATCAAGCCAGAATTTATTGAAAAATATCTTCCAAAAGCAGAAAAAGACTGATTCAAGGTGGGTGTTTAATGGCAAAACTGAATATTGCACCAACAAAATCAAATCTTCTTGCAATGAAAGAGCAGCTTGCGATTTCTGTTAACGGCTATGACTTGCTTGAACAAAAACGCGAGCTCCTTGTGCAGGAACTTATGCATATGGTTGACAAAGTCAAGCTTTTGGAAAAAGAGATTGACGATGCTGTAAAGCAGGCTTATCCAGCCTTTAAAAGAATGCTTATGGCAGATGGTTCGGATCAGGTCCGTCGGATTGCCCACAATGTCCATTACGATTTTGGAATGCGGGAAAAACAGGTTGTTATTGGAGGAATGACTTTTTCAACACTTGATGTGCAGCTTCCAAAACGCCAGCTTTTTTACACGCTGATTGGAACTTATGCGAATACCGATGATGTCATCAATAAATTTTTCAGGTTAATTTCGTTGCTTACACAGATGGCTTCAATCCGGACGATTGTCTGGCGTCTTGCCGATGAGGTAAAGAAAACCCAGCGCCGTGTAAATTCGCTTGATAAGATGGTTATTCCACAGACACGCGAAACAATGAAATATATTGAAAATTCCCTGGAAGAAAAGGAACGTGAGAACGTTTTTGTTCTAAAAGCCCTAAAACGTCGTAATGACCAGAAACTCAGCGAGGCAAAAAATGAATAAAAATCCGTTGTTGAAAAAAATTATCGTTGCGATTAATGGTTCTGAATCTTCTGTTCAGGCGGCAATGTATGCTATCATGCTGGCAAAACAATATTCGCTGGCTTTAAAGGCTGTTTATGTGGCTGATACAGATACAGTCAAATTTCTTACAAGCTCAAAATTACTTGTTACAGAGGAAAAAGAGTCTTACGAGAATGATTTAAAGCGTGACGGAAAAACTTATCTTGAATATGTAAAGAATCTTGCAAAGTCAAAGGGTATTGAAATAGAAACCGAGCTTAGGCAAGGATCTGTCTGGGCAGAGATAATAAAGGCGGCGGATGAAGTTTCTGCGGATATGATTTTGCTTGGCGGACATGAGTCAAAAAATAGGCTAAAGGTTATTGAATCCCGGACGCGCCGTTCAGTGGCGGCAACGGCAAGAAGCGAGATTGTGAATTATGCGCATTGTCCGGTTCTTGTAATCCACAAACCGCAGATAGAGGCATTGTTCAAGATATTTTAGGTTTTTGTGCTAGAGTAAAAAAGTGGTTGATTGTTATAAAATTTTGGGCATAAGGCAGAATGCGACTGCTGCCGAGATAAAAAAAGCCTATAGGGTAAAGGCAAAACTTTTTCATCCAGATGCAACGCAGAGATCTGACTCAGAAAAATTCCAGGAGCTTGTAAAAGCCTACGAGATTCTTTCAGATGCCCGCCAGCGTTCACTTTTTGATGAGTCTTTATGCACAAGAAATGCTTTTACAAAAAACACAAAAACTTCTTTTGATTATTATACTTGGCTTTCATCCCGGACTGATGAGGAAAGCCGCGCGAAACTTATATTTTTTGATTTAATGCACAACCGTGAGGATGAGGCTGTAGAGGAATTCAAGCGGATGTCGATGAATCATGCGGATTTTAGCCTGAAGCATTGGTTTACCCGCGAGGATTTTATGGATTACGGCTATATTCTTGCGGAAGAACTTGCTCTTCGTCAGGAATTTTACGATGCCCTTATTCTTCTGGAACAGATAATCCGTATGGAGTACAGTTATTCATATTTCAGGCTGTTTTTTCCGGAGGTGATGGAATTTACGCTCAGTCTTTTAAGGCGGAATGTTGTCGGAACAATAAATGATGAGCTTGCTCTTGATATTTTTGAACGCGCGCTTGATTTAGGTTTTTCTGCTAAAGATGACGCTTTCTTTTTGCGCCAGATGGCTGGATTATATAAAAAAATGGGAGATTTTCAGACTGCTGCAATCTGCGGAGAAGAGGCGATAAGAATTTCTTCCTCTAATAAGAAAGATTTTGTCGAAAGAGGTTATAGTTATGATTCGTTTGAAGAATAGTGAGGAAATTGAAGGTATACGAAAATCGTGCCATCTTCTTGCTGATATGTTTAATTTTATAATTCCGCAGGTAAAAGCCGGAATGTCAACAAAAGAGCTTGACAATATTGCTGTTAAATTTATAAAGGAACACGGCGGAACTCCTGCATGGTATCACGAGGATTTTCCGGGCGCGCTGTGCATAAGTATAAATGAGCAGGTTATCCACGGTATTCCTTCTGCAAAACGAATCATAAAGGACGGCGATATTGTTTCTATCGATGCGGGAATTGACTTGAACGGTTTTATAAGCGACTCGTGCCATTCAGTTCTTGTTGGAAATGTAAGGCCGGAAATAAAAAAACTTGACGATGTTACTCTTGAATGTCTTGCTGCTGGAATTGAAGCCTGCAAAGTCGGCAACAGAATCAGTGATATTTCCAACGCAGTCTACAATATTGCTGAAAAACACGGTTACGGAGTTGTATACGATTATTGCGGACACGGAGTTGGTCTTGAAGTTCATGAAGATCCGAGCATTCCGAACTGTCCTAGCCACGGACCGAATCCACGCATTCAGGCTGGAATGGTTCTTGCGATTGAGCCGATGATTAATCTTGGAACTGCGGATGTTTTTTCTGAAAAGGACGGGTGGACTGTTGTTACCGAGGACAGAAAACCTTCTGCACACGAGGAGCATACTGTCGCGGTTTTTGAAGACCACACAGAAATTCTTACAGATTTGAACTACAAAAAATAAATTTCCTTGAAAACCGAATTTTGTAACCATTTTAGTTTTTTGTGTTTATCTTTAAAAAAAGCCAATTGACTTTTACGGAGGCATAAATGAAAACTTGGACAAAATGTTTGATTGGTGTGGCTGGAGCTGCTGTCCTTTCTTTTGGAATAATTTCACTTTCATGCAGCAAGACCGCTGTTGTTGGAAATGCAGGCACGGCCTATGCTGAAACTTCTGCGATTGTTCCTTCTGAATCTTTGAAAATTGTCGAGGCACTGCAGAATTCTTTCCGCGCGATAAGTGACGGAGTTCTTCCTTCTGTTGTTGAAGTTGATGTTACAGAAACAAAAACAGTTCAGACAATCGACCCGTTTGATGACATAAGAAGATATTTTTTCGGTGTTCCGGATGACAACAGTGACAATAAGAAGGGCAGAACCCGCGAGTATGAGCAGAAAGGTCTTGGGTCTGGTGTTATTGTCCGCAGAACTGGTGATACTTTGTACGTTCTTACAAACAGTCATGTTGCCGGTGAGGCTACAAAAATTTCTGTAAAATTGAATGACGGACGGGAATTTGACGGAAAACTTGTTGGCGCTGACTCACGTATGGATGTGGCTCTTGTTTCGTTCGAGTCAAAGGACAAGACAATTCCAGTCGCGATTCTTGGTGATTCAGATTCTGTGAAAACTGGTGATATTTGTCTTGCGATGGGCGCTCCTCTTGGATACAGCCAGTCAGTTACACAGGGAATTGTAAGCGCAAAAGGGCGTTCTGGCTCCGGAATTGGAAATATAAACGATTTTATTCAGACTGATGCCGCAATTAACCAGGGAAATTCCGGCGGACCGCTTGTTAATATCTATGGAGAAATAATCGGTATCAACACATGGATTGCTTCTCAGTCGGGTGGCTCACAGGGACTTGGTTTTTCAATCCCGATTAATAATATAAAAAGCGCGATTGACTCATTCATCAGCAACGGAAAAGTTGTCTACGGATGGCTGGGTGTTTCTCTTATGACTGCTTCAAATGACTACAAGGATGCTCTTGGCGTAAAAGATAAGGATGGCGCGCTTGCGGCTCAGGTGTTTATTGGCTCTCCGGCTCAAAAAGGTGGAATGAGGCCTGGTGATTATATAGTTTCTGTTGGTGGACATAAAGTCAAGGATGTTGATCAGGTTCAGCGTGAGGTTGCCCGCCTTGAGGCTGGAAAAACAGTTGAATTTGTTGTTGTCCGCGACGGAAAAGAGGTTGCTCTTTCTGTCAAAATAGAGGAAAGAACTGAAAAAGTTTCTTCTGACAATGGAAAGCTTTGGCCGGGATTTATAGCCGCTCCGATTACAGAAGATGTAAAAAAACAGTTTGAGATTGACACCGACAAGGGCGTTATCGTTACAAATGTCCTTGCAAAATCTCCTGCATCTGCACTTAGAATTCAGCAGGGTGATGTGGTTACAGCCGTAAACGGAAAATCTGTAAAGAATCTGAAGGAATTCTATGCGGAACTCAGCAAAGTTGAAAAATCCGTTAATTTCGATGTTTACAGCAACGGCGGGACAATCACAACTGGAACATATAAGTTTTAAGCCGGTAAAGTTCTGATGTTTATTTATGTCAATTTGAGTCAATTTGTTGACCTTAATCATTCAATTTGATAAAATACCAGAACACTATGGTTACAAAAGTTGTAGTATCACCCGTTAAATACTGCGGCTGTTTTGTACCAGATTTTTAATTCAGAGGTTGAAAATATGTACGCACTTGTTGAATATAAGGGCAAACAGTACAAAGCAGAAAAGGACGCTGTATTGACAGTTGATTCTATCGATGCTGAAAAAGGTGCTAAAATTGAAATTGATACAGTATTGCTCGTAAGCGATGGTGACAAAGTTTCTGTTGGCGCTCCATACGTAAAAGGCGCAAAAGTTACTGTAGTTGTTGAGGAATCTTTCCGCGACAAAAAAGTTCTTGTTTTTAAATACAAATCAAAGAAAGATTATCACCGTTTGATTGGTCACAGACAGCATTACACAAACGTTCGCGTTGAATCAATTAATGCTTAATGACATCTGTGCTGATTGAGCGCAGTAAGACTGGTGTGCTGCTTGGTTGTACAGCCAAAGGACACGCTGGATATGCTGAGCGTGGTTCAGATATAGTTTGCAGTGCTGTTACGGTTTTAATCAGGACAACGCTGCAGGTTCTTTCTGGATTGCCTGCTGTGAATCTTGAAACTGATTCTTCTACTAGAGGTTTTATCAGGTTCAAGGTTTTGAACGGTTTTCCTTCCGCGATGGAAGAAAAACTGAAATACGCTGGGGATTTTTTGCAGGTTGGTCTTGAATCGGTTGCAAGAGAATTTCCGGATAATCTGAAACTTGTAATAAATAGTTTATAAGATAGGAGCTATAAAATGGGAAGAACTAGAGGCGGTAGCGGCGCAAAGAATGGTCGTGATTCTAATCCTAAAAACTTGGGTGTAAAAAAATATAGCGGAGAATTTGTAACAGCTGGTTCAATTATTGTTCGTCAGCGTGGAACAAAATTCTTCCCTGGTGATAATGTTCAGAGAGCTGGTGATGACAGTTTGTTTGCTACAGCAGACGGAAATGTTGTTTTCCACGAAAGAATGAACAGAAAGTTCATTTCTGTAGCACCTTCAAAGGCTGAATAGTCTAGTCTGAATATTTTGCTGCTGCCCGGTTCGGAGTATTATTCTGTGCCGGGTATTTTTTTTGTTTTTTATATTTGTTGAATTTTTGCGGGGTAAAAAATGTTTCAGTTTGCTGATGAGGCTGTAATTGAAGTTCATTCTGGAAAGGGCGGAAACGGCTGCATTGCGTTTCGCCGGGAAAAGTATATTCCTCACGGTGGTCCTAACGGTGGCGATGGCGGAAAAGGCGGAGATGTTATTTTTGTTGTGAAA
>CAVGBY010000030.1:14832-19969 GCA_963627355.1 uncultured Prevotella sp.
GAAATATGCGCACGCTTTCAAGACTCCGTCATCATCATATTTTTAAGGCTCGTAACGGTGGTGATGGACAGGGATGGAACAGGTTTGGAAAGGACGGCGAGGATGTTGTTATTCCTGTTCCGCCGGGAACGACAATCCGTGATGCGTTTACGAACGAGCTTATCCATGATTTTACAGATGATGAGGAAAATAAAGAATTTCTTTTTTTGGAAGGCGGTAAAGGTGGATGGGGAAATGTTCACTTTAAGAGTTCGACAAATCAGGCTCCGCGTTATGCCCATCCGGGCGCTCCGGGTGAGGAACGGACTGTAAAACTTGAGCTTAGTATAATCGCGGATGTTGGACTGGTTGGTTTTCCAAATGCTGGAAAATCTTCGCTTCTTACAGCGTTTACAAATGCCCGTCCGAAAATCGCGCCGTATCCTTTTACGACAAAAATTCCGAATCTTGGAGTTCTTAGGGTTGATGATGAGCAGGATATAATTATCGCGGATATTCCGGGAATCATTGAGGGCGCTTCTGAAGGCGTGGGGCTCGGCTTTGATTTTCTGAAACATATTTCGCGTACAGCGTGTCTTTTGTTCATGATTGACTGTTCAGACGGGAATTACCTTACGGCGTATGGCACGTTGCTTGGGGAGCTTGGAAATTATTCAGCGGAACTTCTGGAAAAACCGCGTATTGTTCTTGCGAACAAGATTGATGTTGAAGGCGCGGAGCAGAATGCGGCGGAGGTTGTTTATTCAATAAAGGAAAAAGAGCCGCAGACAACAATTATTCCGGTTTCTGTTCAGAATAATATTGGAATGGGAACTGCAAAAAAGGCGATTATTGAGCTTGTTAACCGGCTTGAAGGAATCGGTTCTGAAACAAAGACGGAGGCTGGAGCGATAAAAACCCCTGATTTTATGCAGTCAGATGACTTTGATGATGAAAATATCCAGTATCCCGGAAGCGAAAAGTAATGAAAATTGCGGTACTTGGCGGAAGTTTTAACCCTATTCATCTTGGCCATGCGATGCTTGCGGACACAGTTTTAAAGGAATATGGATTTGACAAAATTCTTTTTGTTCCGACGTTTATTCCTCCGCACAAGCAGATGAATTCTGCGGTTTTGCCTGTGCAGCGCCTTGAGATGGTGAGGCTTTTCTGTGAGTCAGCCTGTTTTGGCGGTGAGCAGAAATTCTATGCCGAGGACTGCGAGATTCTTCGCGGTGGAACTTCTTATACTGTTGATACTCTTTCTTATATCTCTGAAAAATACCGGGATGAATTAGATGGCTCAAAGATGTCCTTTATAATGGGGCAGGAAGTTGCTTCTCAGTTTTATAAGTGGAAAGAGCCTGAAAAAATTGCTGGGCTTGCGGATATTCTGATTGCAAGGCGTAATCCAGAAAAAAATGGAATAAGAGCGGAGTGTGCAAGAAATAAGCCGGCCGGAAATTATTCTGAAGATTATACGGATAAAGGTTATCTGGAAAATTTTCCTTATAGACATTCGTTTGTGGAAAATCCTGAATTTCCTGTTTCTTCAACTGAAATCCGGGAAAGAATCGCTCTTGGCAAGTCGTGGCGTTACCTTGTTCCGGAGCCGGTTTTTCAGTATATTATTTCTAATAATCTGTACGGTAGCAAAAATGATTGAAAATATTGACGAAATTACTGAGAAAATCAAAAAATATGTAAAAAAATCTGTGGGGCAGTCAAGGTATGAACATTCAGTGCGGACTGCGGAAACCTGCAGAAAATTTTGCAAAAAATATGGTCTTGATGAAAAGACTGGCTATCTTGCAGGAATTTCTCATGATATGTGCAAAAAACTTGATGCACGGGAGATGCTTCGGCTTGTGGAAAAAGACGGAAAACCTGTTTCAGAACTGGAAAAGGCAAATCCTTCGTTGCTTCATGGGCGTGCCGCCGCGGTAAGACTTCAGGATGAATTTGACGTTCATGAGCCGGATGTCATTGAAGCCGTTGCAAACCATACATTCGGAAGAAAAGGTCTGTGTCCGCTTGGAAAAATTCTTTATATTTCTGATAAGATTGAACCCGGGCGTGAATATGTTGACGATACTTATAAAAAAAGCATAAAAAATCTTTCTTTGGACGGATTGTTTTATAAAGTTGTTTCCGACAGCAAAGAGTATCTTTTGAAAAAAGGCAAAAAAATTGCGCCGGAAACAGAAGAACTTTTAAAATATCTTGAATCAGGTGGGGTATGAAAAGAATCAGATTAAGGGACGAGCAGAAAGGTGCGATTCTTCTTGGAATAATTGTTCTTATCATTGTTGTTGTTTCAGTTATAATGGCCGCATCGTTAAAAAAAGACAATGTCGCAGAGATGCTTTCTGATGACCAGATTGTACGTGTTCTGAATATTCTTGAGGATGACGACGGAAGTGTTATTTTTACAAATTTGCTGATTTATTATCCGGTTTCCGGAAAAGCCGCTTCTGTAAATATCCCTGGAAATACGGCCGCGATTTACCAGTCTTTGGGGCGTGTTGACCGGATTGATCAGGTTTATAAAGAAAAAGGCTGTGAGGCGTATAAATCTGAGATAGAAAAACTTCTTGCCTGCAAAATTCCGTTTTATATGTCAATGAAGTTTTCTGATTTTATAAAAGTTACGGATATGCTTGGCGGAATGCGAGTTTTTATTCCGGCTCCTGTTGATTCTGTTTCAGAGAAAGGCGAGCGTTGGCTTTTGCCTTCTGGGGCTGTAACTTTGGATGGAGATAAAATTTCTACATATTTAAAATACACCATCGAGGACGAGTCTGACTTTGATGTTCAGGAACGGTACCAGAATGTTGTCGCCGGTTTTTATTTGATGCTGCATGACAAGAAAAACGTTCTTTTTGCACGAAAAAATAATTTTAAGCGGCTCAAGAAATTTATCACAGTAAATTTGAATGACGATGATTCCAGGCGGCTTCTGCTGCAGATTTCAAATATGGATTCTGAGACAATCGCGCGCCAGACTATTACAGGTAGAATCAGAATTATGGACGGACAAAGGCTTTTGTTCCCTCTGAACAACGGCGAGTTCATAAAAGAGGCTGTAAAGCAGAGTACAAATATGCTTATCTCGAACAGCGGTACTTATGCCAGCCGCGTTTACGTTCTTGAGATAAAAAATGGAACTACGGTTCAGGGGCTTGCCCATAATACTTCAATTTTGTTTCAGAATGCAAGTTATGATGTGCTTAGCGCTGTTAATGCTGACCGGAACGACTATGAAAAAACTGTGATTATTGATCACATTGGAAATAAAGAGATTGCTTCAATGGTTGGAAATTTTATTCATTGTACAAACATACAGGAAGAGGAGGTAAAACTTTCCGGTCCAGAAAGTGATGCTTCCGCAGATGTTGACTTTACGATTATTTTGGGTAAAGATTTTGACGGCCGATATGTTCGTGGCGCTCGTGGTGAATAAATTTAAAAAAATGGAGGAAAAAATGGAAAACAAGACTATAGAGCAAAAAGCGCTGGAAATTGCCCGTCTTCTTGAAGATGGAAAAGGAAAAGATGTTACAGTAATTGATGTTTCTGAATTGAACAGCTGGACAGATTATTTTGTTATCACGACAATCACTTCTTCTGCTCATTGGCAGGGACTTTATAAGCAGGTAAAGGATTATGTAAAGCAGAATGACATGGAAATTCACGTTACAAGTCGAAAAAGTCCTGATGGCGATGACTGGAATCTTATTGATATTGGTCCGGTTGTTGTTCATCTTATGTCCGAGGCTGCAAGAAATTTCTATGATCTGGAAAAATTGTGGCACGCAGGAAAAATCCTTGATTTTCATAAGGCTGAATAGCAGAAATGGGCAAGATTGAGCTTGAAAAATGCGCCTGTTTTGGTGTTGCCGGGAATTTTACAGGACATCTTGAGCAGGCCGGAGAAGCTGTGGATTTTAAGAATGTAAAGACATCAGAGCAGAATGCTCCAAAGGCATTGTTTCCGACGTATATTCCTGATATAAGCGGCGGCGGAAATACTCCCTCTTTTTTAGGAATTTTTCCGTTTGATTCAAAATCAATAGTTTTTCCGGCGGGCGAGCAGAAAATCCAGATTGAGCCGGAATGTGCGGTTGTTTTTGATGCAAAATGGAAAAATGGAAAAATCATGGGGCTTTCTCCTGTCTGTTTTGGCGCTTCCAATGATGTTTCTATCCGGAAAGCCGGTGCAAAAAAAATCAGCGTAAAGAAAAACTGGGGAAAATCAAGCAAAGGGCTTTCCGAAAACCTTATTTCTTTGGATTCTTTTGATGAAAAAGGAATTCTGAACAGTTACAGAATCGCTTCTTTTATGGTTCGCGGGGGAAATGTCTTTGAGTACGGCGAAAACAGCGCGGTGCGGGATTATTCATACATTTTCAGAAAACTGGAAGACTGGCTGATTGAAAAATTCAACACGCAGAAAGATGATGGACCTGCTGAAAATATAAATTCTTATTTAATGGAAGCCGGTTTTCCTGAAAAGATTATGGTTTCAATTGGCGCGACACGCTATACAGATTTTGGCGAGCATAATTTTCTTTTAAAAGGTGATAAATCCGTGGTTGTTCTTTACCCGGAAAAAAAATATTCATCAGAGGATATAAAAAATCTTGTCCTGAAAAATGATTTTTCGGATTCTGAAATTTCTTCTCTTGTGCAGGAAGTTGTTCTATGATAAATGCTAAAAAAATGTCGTTTGCAAACTGGACGGAATACGACGACTGGCTTGTAAAGAATTATTCAGAAAATTCTATTTTTTGCGTTAATGAAATCAGCGGAAAGATTGAGGTTGAGTATTGCGCAAAAGATGAATTTCAGGCAGAAATGAAACGCGAGGAAGAGGAAAAGGAAAAAGCGGAAAAATCTAAGGCTGCACAGAATGAAAAATCTTCCGAACCCGAGAAAAAGTCTGAAACAAACTAAATCAGTTTTCCGGAATGTCCTGTTTTAAGGTTCTGTTGTTATAGACAAAATTTAAAACTGCCATTGAAAGAATTATTGTGTAGCCTAAAATGCTCAGGATGTCCGGTTTTTGTCCAAGCACAAAAAATCCTAGGCTTGCAGAAAAAATTATCTGGCAAAAGTCGAATATTGAGATTTTTGCAGCCGGCGCATGGTAATAGGC
>CAVGBY010000031.1:0-19917 GCA_963627355.1 uncultured Prevotella sp.
CTCAAGGACTGTGCTGATTTTGATTTTGTCTTTTTCGCAAAGCTCAACGTGTTCCGCTCCCCGGGAAACAGCTTCTATCGCGATTGTGCCGGAGCCGCTGAAAAGGTCAAGCCACGATTTTCCGGTTAAATCCCCAAGAATTGCAAAAACTGACTCGCGCATCCTGTCCATGGCCGGTCTGATTATTCCGTCCGGACATTTTATTATTCTTCCCTTAAGTTTTCCGCCTGTGATTCTCATAAAAGTCCTACTGCTGGTTCAATGACCAGAAAATTTTGTCGTGTTTTAAAAGTTTGTTTGATTCCGCAAAGTCAAATGCTGTTTTTCCATCTGTTGAATGTAGATTCTTTGCCGCGCCGTTATCAAGAAGAAATTTTATCACTCCTGTTGAAGATGAATATTCCGCCGCGTACATTAAAGGTGTCCTGCCTTCGTAAAATCTGTTTACAGGAACTTTTGCGTCTATGAAAATTCTTGTTTTTGCGGTAAGTGTTTTTTCATCCGCAGAGTTTGAGGTTAAAGTCATGATGAATGCCTTGAAAATTTCGTCAGAATTTTTTGTTGCCTCAACAAGCTCTCTTACAATTTCCGGGCTTTCTGAATATGCCGCGGCAAGGTGCAGGGCAGTAGAGCCATATTTGTTTTTTTGCTCCGGATTTGCGCCGGCTTCCAGCAGAAGTTTCACGATTTCCGGGTCATTCTGGTATCTTGCGGCGTTCATAAGCGCGGTCCATCCGTCATTGTCGCAAAGATTTACATCCGCATCTGATTTTATAAGGCGGTCAACTTCCTTTAGGTTACCGCTTTTTGCGGCACGCATAAGGGCGGTTTTTCCATTTCTATCTTTTTTATCCGGATTTTCAATCCTAGAAAAAGAATTTTCTTCCTCATCTGAGACAGGTTCTGGAATTTCATCTATAACTGCAAAATCAAACAGGGAAACTTTGTTGTATTTGTTCATGTCGATTGGTTTTGAGGCAGGAATCTCTTCTTCGGCTTCTACCTCCGGCGTGATGTTCTCAGTTTCTTTTTGTGCCTGGGCAAGTTTTTCCTGCTCTTCTAGTTCCGCTTTCTTTCTTAATTCCTCTTCTTTTTGTCTTGCGAGCTCCGCCTCTTTTTCTGCAAGAATGAGTTTTTCGTTCAAGTCCTCTAGGAATTCAACGTAATCCTGACCTTCCTGATAGCCTTCTGGTTTTCCTACGTATTTGGAAACGCTGTCCAGAGCCCTGTGATTTTCTAACTCCTTTGCGTATAGAAGAGCTGATTTTTCATTTGTATCCTTTTTGTTCAGCATTTTTACAACATTTTTCGGCGTTGTGGATTTTTCAAGAATTTTTGTTATGACATCGGTGTCTTTTGAATACATACACGCGTACATCAGCGCATTCTGGCCATGGATATTCTCTTTGTTCACTGAAATTCCGGCCTTTAAAAGCAAGTCAATAACAGAAATGTTCCGGTTGTACATTATTGCCCTCATAAGAAGAGTGTCATTTTCCGGTCCGATTTTTGCCTGAGCCATATCAGAGTTTTTTTTGAGTGTTTTTTTTATTTCCGCAACAGATCCTGTCTTCATCAGCGCGTCGTATTTTATAGTTTTTTCAGATGCGCAAAAAATATTTGTTCCAAGCAGAACCATTGCCACAAAAATCAGTCCGCGCTTTTTTAACTTATATAGTAAAGACATAGTAAAATTATAATATCCACTTTTATTGCGGTCAACCCACGTTTTCAGTAAAGAGGAAATCTCTTGAAAATTCAATTGACTTTGGTTCTGTTAAAATGTTATGCTGTTAGAACACCCCTTGGGGCTCGTAGGAGCTTCCATAAGTCCAAAAGGAGACAAAAATGAGAAAGTACGAATTAATGACTATCTTCCCGATTGATGAAGAAAAGTCAAAGAAAGCCGTAGAAGAAGTACGCGGCACACTTACATCTTTTGGTGCAGAAATCGAAGAGGAAAAACTTTTCGGTGACCGCGACCTTGCTTACGAGATTGACAGGGAAAAGAAAGGGCATTTTGTTCTTTTTACACTCAAACTCAATCCTGATAAGATTACAGAAATTGACAAGGCGTTCAAGATTCAGAAGAATCTCTTGAAATACCTTTTCGTAAAGCTTGAAGAAAAATAATAAAAATCTAAAAACCGGGGTAACAGAATGGCGACAGACCTTAATCATGTTGTTTTAGTAGGAAGATTGACTCGAGACGTTGGAAGCGATGAGCGTTCCTTTGGATATGTGGCAAACGGACAGGCTAGAGCAAATTTAAGCATCGCTGTAAACCGCAGCAGAAAAGATTCTGCGACAGGAAACTGGGTTGAAGAAGCAAATTTCTTTGATGTTACCCTCTGGGGAAAACAGGCTGAAAACTTAAAGCCTTATCTTACTAAAGGAAAGCAGATTGCCGTTGACGGTTATCTAAAACAGGACAGATGGCAGAAAGACGGACAGAATTTCAGCCGTGTAACAATTGTTGCGAACAATGTCCAGCTTTTAGGCGGAAGAAGTGATGGCGGACAGAACGGAAACAGTTTTGCCGGGGGTGCATCAAATGGATTCCAGCCACGAAGCAATGATTTTAGTCAGGCAAATCAGACACCTGCCGCAAATTTTGGCGGGGAAGCCTTTGGTGGAACGGAAAGCGATTTCCCTGAAGATATTCCTTTCTAATTTGGAGTAAATTATGTCAGAAGAAACAAAAGATATGTATGAAGAAAACAAAGAAGTGGCTGAAAGAAAGCCTGCTGTAGAAAATGAAGGCCGCGAGGACGAAACTCGTGAAAACGGTCGTGGAAAAGGAAAAACTTTCTTCCGCAAGAGGGTTTGCCGTTTCTGTGCCAACAAGGCAAAAATTGACTACAAGGATTCAGATGCGCTTCGCCGCTTTACAACAGAACGTGGCAAGATTCTTCCACGCCGCATTACTGGAACTTGCGCAAAGCACCAGCGCGAACTTGCCGGAGCAATCAAACGTGCCCGAGCAATCTGTTTGCTTCCATTCGTTGCAGAGTAAAAAAAATATGAAGCAACGATCCAACTCCTGGTGACGCTGCTTCCAAAGTTATATTCAAGAGGAGCTTGAAAAATGAAAGTTATTCTTAATGAAGACGTAAAACACCTTGGTGAAGAAGGTGATGTAAAGAATGTTGCTACAGGTTATGCACGCAACTATCTTCTTCCGCGCAACCTTGTTGTTGTTTATAATGAAACAACTGCGGCAATGTTCGAGGCTAGAAAAGCAGAGATTGAAGCACGCAAGGAAGTAAAACGCCAGAATGCCAAGAGTTTGAAGGAGAAACTTGAAGCCGCTGAAATTTCTATTGAAATGCCGGCTGGTTCAAACGGAAAACTTTATGGTGCTGTTACAGCTTCTGTAATTTCTGACGCTTTGGCAAAACTTGGTTTTGAGATTGAAAGAAAACGCATTGAGATTCCTGGACTTGCAATCAAGAGTGTAGGAAATTATCATGCTACAGTAAAACTTTATGAGGCTGCTGTTGCAGAAATCAAGGTTTCTGTAAAGGCTCAGGAAGTTGCCGGTGCAAAAGCGCCTGCTGCTAAAACTGAAAAAGCAGAAAAACCTGCTGAAACTGCTTCAGAAGAGCCAAAAGCCGAGTAATTCGTTTAGAATATTCTGCTGAAATTTAAAAGGCGATGGTCGATTGGCTCATCGCCTTTGTTGTCTTTGGGGGAAATATGGCTATAGACTTAAAAGATAAGGTTCCGCCCCATAACCTTGATGCGGAACAGGCGACACTTGGCGCGATTCTTTTTGACTGGGATGTTATGAGCGATGTGGCAAGCCGGATTCGTCCTGACCGTTTTTATTCGCTTCAGAACCAGATAATTTTTGAAGGTCTTGTTTCTCTTTTAAAGCAGAATATCCGTGGCGACTCAATTACACTTATCAATGAGCTTACAAAACTGAATAAACTGGAGCAGGCTGGTGGCGCGGCTTATATCGCCGGGCTGACAGATACGGTTGCCACTGCGGCAAATATAAATTTTTATATAGACATAATTTTAAGCTGCGCTTCAAGGCGCGATCTTATAAAACTGGCCACAGAACTGCGGACTTCGGCGTTTGACGATTCAAAGCAGGCAAATATGCTTTTGGAAGAGGCGGAAAAGAAGATTTTTGAGCTTACAGAAAACACCGAAACTTCCAAAATGTACACTATGCAGCAGGTTGTGAATGAAACGATTGACCTTATTTCAAAACGTTACCAGAAAAACGATGAGCTGACAGGAATTCCTTCTGGAATCGCACGCCTTGATACTATGACGAGCGGCTTTCAGAATTCTGAGCTTATAATAATCGGGGCGCGTCCTTCAATTGGTAAGACAGCGTTTGCTCTTTCCATGATGCAGACAATCGCCGTCGAAAAGAGAATTCCTTGCGGTTTTTTTTCGCTTGAAATGTCTTATCAGTCAATTGGCCAGCGTCTTTTTTCCCAGGTTTCAAGGGTTTCCAGCGAAAAAATACGAAAAGGTATGCTTAGTATGACAGAACTCCAGAAGATTCAGGATGCGGCCGGGCTTTGCTACAGTTGTCCTTTGTATATCTGCGACACACCGAACATGGGGCTTCTTGATTTGCGGGCTTCTGCAAGAAGAATGGTTGCCAATAACGGTGTGCGTATAATTTTTATTGACTATATCGGTCTTATCACACTTGATAATCCAAGCCAGAATACTTGGGAAAATATTTCGGAAATTTCAAAATCTCTTAAAGCCCTTGCGAGGGAACTTGAAATTCCTGTTGTCGCCCTTTGTCAGGTTGCCCGTGATGCTGAAGGTCAGGAGCCGAATCTTGCCCAGTTGCGTGGTTCTGGCTCAATTGAGCAGGATGCCGATGTTGTGTTGTTTCTTCACCGCGACCGAAAAATCGTGGACGAAAAAAATCCTGTTCAGGAAGCGAAATGTATTGTTGCAAAACAGCGTAACGGCGCGACAGGAGAGGTTGAGATGATGTTCTTTCCGTCAATCACAAAATTCGAAAATAAAGTTGCCGGTGGTGATGAGTAGGAAAAATAATTTTTTTTGCTTTTTTTTGAAAAAAATGATGTAAGGCACTTGACTAAAATTAATCAAAAATTTAATATATAAACATCAACGCGGTAGTCATATAACGGCTTATTATCTCAGCCTTCCAAGCTGATGACGAGGGTTCGACTCCCTTCTACCGCTCTAAAGTCCTCTGATTCAGGGGACTTTTTTATTTAACATTCATTCTTTTTTTTGTGATTGCGATTTTTTGCCCTAGTTCTTTATCCTGTAATACATTATAATAAAAAAATGGAGGAAAAAGATGGAAAAACTTTTTCATATTAAGGAAAGAGGCTCTACTGTCAGCAAGGAAATTATTGGTGGTATAACAACATTTCTTGCTATGGCTTATATTTTGGCGGTAAACCCAAGTATTCTTTCTGGTGCCGGGATGAATTTTAATTCGGTATTTACTGCAACTGCTGTTTCAGCGTGTATCGCCACTCTTATAATGGCGTTTTTGGCAAATCTTCCGGTTGCTCTTGCTCCTGGACTTGGTCTGAACGCATTTTTTACATATTCCGTTGTATTGGGAATGGGCTGCACCTGGCAGTTTGCCTTGACTGCTGTTTTCGCAGAGGGCATAATCTTTATTATTATTTCGATTTTTGGAATCCGCGAGGCGATTATAAAGTCAATTCCTGCGAACCTTAAAAAGGCTGTAAGTGTTGGTATCGGTCTGTTCATCACAATTATCGGGCTTTCAAACGCTGGAATCTGTACAACTACAACAGGAACATTGATTGGTTTTGAAAATCTGAATCTTCTTCATCCGACTGCGCTTGTTTTTGTAATCGGGCTTTTGATCACTATTGTTCTTTGGGTACTTAAAGTTCCGGGCGCTGTTCTTATTTCTATCGCAATTACTACAATAATCGGAATTCCTTTTGGTGTAACAACAATCTCTGAAGACTGGACTGCATTGGCAACTCCTGCCGCTCCATATCTGTTCAAATTTGAATGGGCAAACGCCTTGTCAATAAAATTTGTTGTTGTGCTTTTGACATTCCTTTTTACAGATTTGTTTGATACTCTTGGAACTTTGATGGGAGTTGCTGAACAGTCTGACTTGAAGGATAAAGATGGAAACATCGTAAATGCAAAAGGCGCTCTTATGGCTGATTCAATTGGAACTGTTGTCGGCGCTTGTCTTGGAACTTCAACTGTAACATCTTTTGTTGAGTCAACATCTGGAGTTGCCGCTGGTGCAAGAACTGGTTTGGCTTCTGTTGTGACTGGTGTTTTGTTCCTTGCCGCATTGTTCTTTAATCCTGTCTTTGCGATTATTCCGGCTTGCGCAACCGCTCCAGCATTGGTTTTTGTTGGCTATCTTATGCTTAAAAATGTATGCGGAATCGATTTTGAAGATCCTACAGAAGGAATACCGGCGTTCATTACAATTATGACAATGCCTTTTGCATACTCAATTTCAAAAGGTATCATGTGGGGAATGATTGCTTACGTTTTCTGTAAACTTGTTTCAAAAAAGTACAAGGAAATTCCTGTTGTAACAATGATTCTTGCTGTAATATTTGTTGGCGATATTATTTTTGAAGGCGTAAAGGAAATTGACTCAAAGAAAAATACTTCAACAGCTGTTGAGGCTGCCGCTGAATCAGTTGAAATTCCTGCTTCTGCTGTAGAAATTGTTGCTGAATAATTTTAGAATTCTTTAAGATTCATTGCTATTGCAAAAAGCAGTTGTCTGGAATATATTTTGGGCAACTGCTTTTTTTTAGGATATAAAGATGATTGAAAAAAAATACATACGCCCAACTTGGGATGAATACTTTATGGAAGTCAGCAGGACTATTGCTAAACGGGCGACTTGCGACCGCGGCAGAAGCGGCTGTGTAATTGCGCGCGACCACCAGATTCTTGTTACCGGTTACGTCGGCTCGCCGGCTGGGCTTCCTCACTGTGATGAAGTGGGGCATTTGCTAAAAAAAACAATCCACGAGGACGGGAGCGTAACTAATCACTGCGTCCGTACCGTTCATGCGGAGCAAAATGCGATTTGTCAGGCTGCAAAACGTGGCATTTCTATTGACGGCGGAACTGTTTACTGTAAAATGACTCCGTGCCGCACCTGCGCAATGCTTTTGATAAACTGCGGGATAAAGCGTGTTGTGTGCGAAAAGCATTATCATGACGAGGAAGATTCATTGAAAATGTTCGAGGAAGCTAAAATCCAGATTGAACATCTTGAAGATTCCATGCAGACATACGAGAATATGTAGTTTTCTAGTATTTGTCGCTTTTTATCTGGTTTTCCGGCTCAAGGTTTTCTGATTCTTCTGGATTTTCAAGGTAAGGACTTATTTTTTCTGCCAAATTTTCGTTGCTCAGCAAATTTGCAAAAATTTCAGCCTGTTGTTTGGTAAAAAAATACTGGATTTTTACTGATTTAGCGCTTCCTGCGGCTTTTGTTTTTTCCAGATTTTTTACCGGCCAGACTGTAAGCGTAAAGTATGGGGAACCGTTGTAGAATCTGTAGCCAGACTGAAGTTTTCCGTTGCCATAGGCATCCACCATGGAAGGAATTGTTCCCCATTCAAGCCGTATAGATTCTTCACCGTATTTTTTATATGTTTTCCCTTTTTTAGAAAGAGAATGTTCCCCAAAATCTTTAATATATTGTTCAACATTTTCTTTGATTTTTTTTCTTGAATTTTCATTCATAAAGAGATAGTAAATCTGATGGTAATAGTTTGCCTGAAATCCCGCCATTTTTAATGATGAGTTGTAATAGACCGTTCCTTCAACTTCTTCCATTTTAAAAATCTGGTTTGGAGCATAGCAGGAAAAAGTTCCACATTCATAATTGTTGTTTTTTCTTGAAAATAATCCCAAGCCTTTAGGTTTGTTAACTTTTATGGTTTTGAATTTTTTTTCGGAAAAAATATCATTGTCTGCGCCATGCGCATAGATTTGTGTGGTTAGTGCAAATATCGCGAAAAATGCAATCAAAGTGAATGATTTTTTAGAAAATTTCATATATCCGTTTCCTTTTAACCTGTTTTCTAATTAATTACAACAGTTTGGAAAAAATATCAAGATACTGTACATAGTTCAGAAAATTTGTTAGAGTATGCTAACTTTTTTGAAGTTATATCTTTATGCTTGAAAAATGGAGGTTTTTCATGAAAAAATTATTCGCTTTTATATTGGGGGGGGCGTTGACAGCTTCCTTTGCATTCGCTGATATTTCAGTTGGTGTCAGTGGTCGTGGTGCTGCTAGGGTTTTTGATTTTACTGGCTGGAATAACAAATATGAGAATGATGCTATTAAAAACGCTTTGGAAGGTACGGATTTGTCTGAGTATGGTATAAAGACTGTGAATATGAAAGATGGTTCTCATTCTAATCCGGCTACAACATTCGGGGAATTTGTCCACGATTTTAACTTTAGCGCTTCAACAGAAGACAATAAGTTAGGTTTTAATCTTGACTTGGAATATACAACTTCATCGGAAGAGGCTTTTAGTGTAAGTCTTCCTGATCAGGCAAAGGTGTGGTGGCAGCCGACAGACTGGTTCTTGGGTCAGATTGGTATGGTTGAAGTTGATGACCTTCGTGGTTCAATCGGTGACTGGGGCAACGGTCGCCGTGACATCGGTTCTCTTGGAGAGGATGATATTTTTGACCGTTTTTATCCGCAGGCAGGTGTTGCGCTTTCTTTCTATCCTGTAGAAGGACTTTTTATTGGAGCGACTTTTGATGCTTATAAGGATGGCAATGATGCCTATGACTGGGCGGAAAATTTCTACAAGAGTATAAATGTTGGTTTTGGCTACACAATTGACGATAGGTTCCAGATTAAAGCGGCATACTTTGGTGATAAAGATGATAAAAAAGATGACGACGAGCTTGAGGATGATGACTTTAACGGAAAACTTGAGTTTGGTTTTGACTGGAATATCAACGAGAACAACATTCTTGAAGTTGGTGTAAAAGTTCCGCTCTGGTCTGATAATGATAAGAGATCTGGGGAAAATGGCTATTTGTTCCAGACTGTTGCTGGTGTGGCAGGTGAAAACGACAATCTTGCTTATAAAGGTCATGCGGCTTATCGTTCTATGAATGATACTGATAAAGATGGCGATTTGGCTTATTTTCCTGTTTTTACTGTTGATGCCGGTGCAGAATATGCGCTTGACAACTTTACTTTGGGCGGAACAGTTGCTTACGGTGGAGCATTTAATAATCTTCATGAGAAAAACATTACTGTAAACACATTCGGTGCAGAACTTTACATCAAAAAAGATGTTGCCGCTGACTGCTTTGTATTCGCTGGAATTGCCGATACTTTGATTGTTACAGATGTTGAAGACACAGTAAAAAATACAACAAACCGTTTCTATATTCCTCTTGGAATTGAATACGCGTTCTAATCAGGGTAACGGTTAAGTAAAAAAGCGCCTCTTTGCGAGACGCTTTTTTTATGCACAAGGGGTAATCTTATTTTGCAAGATTTGCTTTTAGCCATTCCTTGAATTTTTCATAATCGTTTTCCATTGGAACAGCCATATCCGGAAGGTTCATGACAGCCTGTAGTGTTTCTGGAATAATCGGTTCACGGCCGGTTGCCTCTGCGACAATAGAGCCGAATTTTGCAGGATGCGCAGTTTCAAGGATAATTCCCACAGCATTTTTGTTTATAACTTCTTCTGCCCATTCTGGAAGATTTGGAGTAAGTCCCGGTCTTGAAATATCGTTCTTTGCACCGTTCTTTAATGCCTCAAATCCGCCGTTTCGAATGTCATCCCATGCCTTCCATCCGATTGCACCGTGCGGGTCAATAGTGTAGCCGGTTCTAGTGTTGCAGTCTTTTATGGAAGCCATGATTCCGTCGTTGTCAAGCCAGTAAGAGGCGAACATTCTTCGAACCTCATCAAGAGAATACATAGCCTTGATTCTTTCGTAGTTAGAAGGCGCTCCTACGTCCATTGCGTTTGCGTATGTCTCAACAGATGCTCTTGGCTTGTATTCGCCGGTTGCAATCCAGTCTGGAATCGTTTTGTTTGTGTTTGTCGCCGCAACAAAACCGCGGATTGGAGCGCCCATCTCTTTTGCAATCAGGCCAGAGGTAAGGTTTCCAAAATTTCCGGAAGGAACTATGCAGAGAATCGAAGCGTCCTCTAGTTTTGTGTCAAGAGGCGCTCTGTTTCTTACAACAAGAGAAGAATACATATAATAGAAACTCTGCGGCAAAAGACGTGAAATATTTATTGAATTTGCGGAAGAGAGTCTGAATTCTTTTCTGAGTTCAGCGTCAGTAAATGCAGTTTTTACAAGTTTCTGGCAGTCATCAAAAGTTCCTTTTACCTTTAATGCGCGTACATTTCCTGTAAAAGTTGAAAGCTGTTTTTCCTGAATTTTTGAAATTTTTCCCTCTGGGTAAAGTATTGTAACGTCAAGCCCCGGAACATTGTGGAACGCAGAGCCAACCGCAGATCCAGTATCTCCGGAAGTCGCGACAAGAATGTGCAGAGTTCCTTTTTCGCTTCTGTTAAAATAGGACATTACACGGGCCATAAAGCGCGCGCCAAAATCCTTGAATGCACAGGTCGGACCGTGGAAAAGCTCAAGAATATATGCGGATTTATCAACCGGTACAGTTTTTGGGGTAAAAGGATATGCATCCTGAATGATTGCCATAAGGTCATCGTCTGGAATTTCGCCTTCTACAAAAGGTTTTGCCATGTTAAAGGCAACGTCCCTAAAACTTGGCTCAGGATTCTTATTGATAAACGCGCTGTCAAGTTTTGGAATGCTTGTCGGAATGTACAATCCTCCTGTCGCGGAATTCATTCCATTCATCACTGCTGTTCTGAAATCTGTTGAAACCGAGTTGTCTCTTGTGTCTGTGTATTTCATTTTTATATCCTTACATACCGTAAATTATTGCGTCAGTGGCTTTTTCTGCTAAAAGTTTTCTGCATTTCTGCTCTGCATTCCATTTTGATTTATCGGTCGCTGATTCTTCAAAACTTGTCTTGTAGATAATGTTTCCGTTCTTCATGTCAACGCAGGTCAGGTCTGCTATAAGTTTAACAGTTGCAGTTGCCTTTTCTGCGTCTTCAACTGCAGGCTCAGCATATTTAAAAGAACCGATTACAAGGAAGTTATACATATTTCCGACAATATTGTGGTTTGCAGTATAGAGCTCTGCGACAGATTTGTTAAAATAGGAAGTATCGCTTACAGGTGAGTTTCCTACGCTTACACCGGCGTTTCTAAGGCTCTGCAGAAGAGTGAAGTTGTTTGTTGTAGGTCTTCCTTTTTCATTAAAGTCGTATACATAAAGAATTCCATAAGGATATGTGACATAACTTGATTTTACAACATAAGGGGCTTTTACTGCCGCATTGTAGGAAGCCTGGACAACGCTTGAATTTGAGCTTATCGGCGTAGGGTAGAATGTGACTTCACTTTTTACAGCAAAACCGGTTTTCTCTGGCTTGAAGGAGATTTTTCCTTCGCTGTCAGTTTTAAGCTGAATATTGTTGAATGTGACTGTGTCGTTTGTCCTGCCGGAAGGATAAGAGACCGTTATGTCTAAATCTTTTGCAGGTCCGTCTTTTCCTGTGACGGTAACAACGTACGGAGAATCAAAATTCTTGTTTGAGTATACAGTTTTTGTTGGTCTTGAGGTGATTTCAAGTTCAAGGGAATCAACTAGCTCCTTGAATGCGATTTCCTTCTGGTTTGACGTGTTCTGCACGGAAATCTGTTTTGGCTCTTTCTTTATTTTTTCAACGGCGGGAACTTCCTCCACATCAATTGTTGTTGAGTCTGTGTTTTCTGCCGCCTTGGTTGTCGCGCAGGATGCGATGGCAAAAAGGCTTGCCCCGATAAATAGTAATCCAGTAATTTTTGCTTTAATCATCTTTTTTTATTCCACGGAAAAGTGGTACTCCTCCAAATTTTTAAATATACGTAATTATACAGTATAACAAGTAATTTCTCAATAAATTACAATATTTTTTCACTGCTATTGCTTTGTTGAGAAATAATATTTCTTAAAGAATAATCCGTTCTACGCGGCATGAAACTGATGTCATCACCTCATAGCTGATTGTGCCGGTCGCTTTTGCAATGTCATCTGCATCAAGCAGCGAGCCTTTGTCCTTTGGCCCGAAAATTATTGCTTTGTCCCAGCGTTCAACCTCGTTGTTGTTGCCGATGTCAACCATGCACTGATCCATGCAGATTCTTCCGACTACAGGATATGCTTTTCCTCTTATAGTAACTTTGAGTCCGGGAGAATTTCTTCTCAAAAGTCCGTCCGCATAACCTACAGGCAGAACCGCGATGTCAGTTTCTTTTTCGCATATCCAAGTGCGGCCGTAGGAAACTGAACGCCCCGGAACAAAATGCCTGATTGCCGCGACACTTGTTTCAAACTGCATTACAGGTTTTAGGTCCAGGCTGATATTTTTTGACTCAAGGTAAGATTTTGTGACTTCATCCGCATAATATCCGTAGAGAATAATTCCCGGACGGACCATATCAAGCTGATACTCGGGCATTGCTATTCCCGCCGCGCTTGCGGAGCAGGTTCTTATTCCAGGATTTATTCCGGCTTTTTTAACTTCTTCTGTTGCGTATTTAAATTGCTCGAACTGTTTTTTTGTGTATTCAATTGCTGTTTCTGAAATTCCGTCGCTCACCGCAAAATGCGTTATCATTCCGGCAAGTTTCAGGCTTGAGGAAGAGCTGATTTCCTTTGCGAAGTCCGCCGCCTTTTCCGGAAGGCATCCGATTCTTCCCATTCCTGTATCAACTGCAAGAAAAACCGGATATTTTTTTTCTGTCATGTCGCTTGCGATTGTGTCAAGTTCCTGAATAATTTCTGAGTCAAAAACAAGAGGTGTTATATTGTTGTCGATTAATTCTTCAAATTCCTCCGGACTGCACGGTGAAAGCAGCAGAAGATTTGTCCTGATTCCTGCCTGCCTAAGCTGAATTCCTTCCGGGACTGTGGCGACTGCCAGATATTCCGCTCCCATTTCCTCCGCGATTCTTGCGCTGTTTACAGCGTCGTTTCCGTATCCGTTTGCTTTTACGGCGCAGCAAAGTTTTACGCCTTTTTTTAGATTTTTTTTGACCTCTGCAATGTTGTGCCGCAGATTTTCTGAATATATTATTGCTTTTGTACAGCGCATTTTTTCCTCTGAATCTTCACTTTAAAAATTGGTCTGAAGATTTTTAATTTTCATTTTTTAAAATTTGTTTTGCTTCTGCAACAAGATAGAATGAGCCTGTTATCAGAATTATATCTTTATTTTCGGCAGTTTTTATGGCTGATTTTATAGCGAGAGAAACGTTCTTTTCGATTTTTCCGAGAACTCCCTGTTCCGCCGCAATCTTTAAAGTCTTTTCCGCGTCGCAATGTCTTACGGTTTTTGGCTCAGTAAAAATTATTGAGGAAAAATTTCCCCTAAAAAGCCGGACAATATCTTTTATATCCTTGTCACCGGCGCAGGCAAAAACAAGATGGATTTTTTTTCCGGGAAAAACAGAAGTCAATGTTTCAATTGCATTGGAAACGCTTTTTACTGTATGGGCACCATCCATGACGATATTTTTTAGAACTTCAAAGCGGCCAGGAAGAAATGCTTTTGAAAGCCCGGTTTCTATTGTCTTGTCAGAGATTTCCGGAAGCGCGGTTTTTAGAGCCTTTACAGCAGTTGCCGCGTTCAAAGCCTGGACTTTTCCCAAAAGACGCAAATCTGTTGAAATTATTGTTTTATCCCCAAGGTTTAAATCCACGCGCATTGTTCCGTTCTGATTGTATTTGTACGAAAGTTTTTTAAGCTCATTTTGCACAAAAACACATTTTGAGCCGGTTTCCGCGCATTTTTCCTTAAAGACTTTATCAGCATCCGGGTAGTTTTGAGGCGCGATTACCGCAGGAATTCCTTTTTTTATGATTCCTGCTTTTTCCATGGCGATTTTTTCGATTGTGTTGCCAAGAAATTCCGTGTGCTCAAGCTCAATCGGCATAAGCACACTTGCAAGCGGTTTTACAATATTTGTTGAGTCAAGCCTTCCTCCAAGTCCGACTTCATAGACAACAAAATCACATTTTGCGTTTTTAAAGCACAGGAATGCAAAAACTGTAACAAGTTCAAACCAAGTTAAAGGACGTTCTCCAGGCAGTTCTGAAAGCTGAATTGAATCAACAAGAGAAGTCAGTTCATCCGCCGATTTTTCGTAAATTTCATCATCAAAAAAACTGTGGGCCGTTCCGATTCTTTCCCTAAAATCTGAAATGTGAGGAGAAGTGTAGACTCCGCATTTATAGCCGGCCTCCTCAATCACGCTGGAAATCATTGCGGAGCAGCTTCCTTTTCCTTTTGAACCGGCAACATGAATGCAGGGAATTTTATCCTGCGGGTTGGAAAGTTTTTCGCACAGGAACCGCATTGAATCAAGCCAGAAAATTCCCTTTGTCTGCGATTTTTCAAAATTAAGATAGTTGTCAAGCCATTTGTGAAACTCGGATAAAGTCATACCTTGATTCTAGCGTTTTTTTTCAGCCTTGTTAAATGCTGATTTTTTTAGTAGTATGAAGTCCGAGTTTTTTTATGAAAAAACTCGGACTTCATACTGATTAAAGAGGAAAATGATGGCAGAGGCAATTAACAGCGCGACTTATGAGGCCGCTCTTGCGACAAGCAGAAAGATTGAGGAAGACATTGTAAAAAATCCTGCAAAATATAGAGTTCTTACCGGTGACCGTCCTACGGGACGCCTTCATATCGGGCATTATTTCGGTTCGCTCCAGAACCGCGTGCGTCTTTCAAAGCTTGGCGTTCCGACAATGATTCTTATCGCCGACTATCAGGTTCTTACAGACCACGACGCATATCATGAAATCAGCCAGAACACAAAGCAGCTTGTGATAGACTATCTTGCCGCCGGAATTGAGCCGGGTGAAAATGTAATAATTTATCCTCATTCGTATGTTCCGGAAGCAAACCAGCTTATGATTCCGTTCCTTACGCTTGTCTCAAATGCTGAACTAAGCCGGAATCCTACTGTAAAGGAAGAAATCCAGGCGGCAGGGCTTACTAATGTAAACGCAGGAATGTATACGTATCCTGTCCATCAGGCAGTTGATATTCTTTTCTGCAAGGGTAATGTTGTTCCAGCCGGAAAAGACCAGCTTCCTCATGTTGAGATGGCGCGCACAATCGCGAACCGCTTTAACAAGAAATTCTGTAACGACCGCGAGCCGATTTTTCCGCTTCCGCAGGTTCTGCTTTCAAAGACTCCAAGCATAATGGGACTTGACGGAACGCAGAAAATGTCAAAAAGCCGTGGTAATGCAATCATGCTTTGCGCGACGGAAGATGAGACCGCAAAACTTATAAAAAAAGCCAAGACAGACGGCGAAAGGTTGATTACTTACGACCCTGCAAAACGTCCGGAAGTTGCAAATTTGCTGCAGCTTATCTCGCTTTGTACAAAAGAAACTCCGGAAGAAGTTGCCGCAAGAATAGGCGAAGGCGGTGGCGGAATGTTAAAGAATGAGCTTACGGTCGCGCTGAATGAAACTCTCCGTCCTTTGCGCCAGAAACGGGCCGAGCTTGAAAAAGACCCGGCGTACATTCAGCATGTTCTTCTTGACGGTGTAAAACGTGCGCGTGCGATTGCGGAAAAAACTCTGGAAGAAGTCCGCGAAGCGATGAACATGAAAATTTAGCAGGCTTTTTCAAAAATATGACAAAAGATGATTTGCTCCTGCTCATCAATACAAAAAAAGAATTTGAGTTCACTTACAAGGGAAAACTTTACACGATGACTTACGGCTCAGACAAAAAAGGCGACTACATTGCCCTTGGCCGCCTGTATGAGCCGCAGCGTTACTATTCTTTTGGAGAGATGATGAACGAGGCAAAAATCGAAAATCATTTTTTCAGGGAACTGCTGGAGGTTATTTAGCACCATGAATTTTTTGTCTCAGGATGAAGAAACCAGCTGCTTCAGCATTTCTAAGGCTTTTTTGTAAAATTCCGGTTCAATTAACTCTGGAAAATTTTTCTTCAGATTCTCAAGGTCGTTTTTCAGCTCTTCAAGAGAATCTCTTGCGCCAAAAATCACTTCGCAGAATCCCTCTTCGCGGTGCTGTCTCGCTTTTTTGTTGAACATTTGACGTACAAAAAGGACGCTTTCATAATCGTACAGTTTTTTCTGCATTTCTGAGGAAAGAACCGGGAACTTTAAATCAATCACGTATTTTAATGGCGGATTTTTTTCATTCATGCAAAAAGCCGCATCAAGAAGCATTTCCGGGATTTGTTTTCCGCAGCTTGCGGCGATTGTTGCTGTCAGCCCCGAAAGTCTTGGATTAACATCAAGCACAAACCATTTTTTTTCGTGAAAAACCAGATCAACCTGCGCGGTTCCGTTTATCTCAAGTTTTTCTGCCAGCCGTTCCATGGTCTTGTAAAATTCAGGCAAATTGTATTTTTCGTTCAGTACGGGACCGATTTTAACGCTTTGCTTTGGGCTTGTGATTCCGTATTGGTTCGTGGAAAACATAAAAGGCGGAAAAATCGTGTAGTTTCCTGGAGCTCCGTGTATTTCTGTTCCAAACTGCGGACCTGCAAGAAATTCCTCAACAAGTCTGTCTCCCGAATTCTTTTTTGACATAAGAATATTTTTTGCCGTTCCGAACGTCTGTACAACATCCATACCGTACGAGCTTAGCCCGAATGTGTCTTTTATGATTACCGGAAAGTTCAGTTTTTGCACACTGTCAAGAATTATTTCCTGATACGGATTATTCACAATCTCAGCGTGGCTTCTTTCGGTCCGGAAAAGCTCATGGTGAATGTAGACTGATTTTGCCGCGTTAAAGTTGTTTTCTAAAAGAAAATCCCTTGTGCGCCGTTTGTCAAAGCAAATCATGGCGGTTTCTGCAGGATGACTTACAGTTTTTATTCCGCCGGATTTTAGAATTTCTCCGATATGGCAGTCCTGTAAAGGAATCCAGTCAAAAGGTTTCGCCCAGAACGTCGCCTGGACTGCAATATCAGGCTTCAGGCTTATAATTTCCTGCGCAATCTCATGAGAGTTTTTTCCTTTTAAGGGATGATATTTTATATTTTTCTGTTTTTCAAAAATTTCTTCCCCGGAAAAATCCAAAAGAAATGTTGATGGAAGTTGGTATGCTAATATTATTTCTGATGATGTATATTTTTTTAGACAATTTTTATAAAAATCTGCACATTCTGGCAGTTGTTCTATGTGGAAATTCTTCCTGTCGAATTCATTTGTGTTGGTGTTATAAATTACGATTCTCATATATTTTTTTCGCGATATTTAAAAGAGTTTCCTTTGTGTTCTGGGAAGGATCGTCAAGGACTGTCTCAAAAAGTTCATTCAGTATTTCGCCAAGCATTTTTCCGCCGGGAATTCCTATTTCCATAAGATTTTTGCCGTTTACCGCAAGAGACTTTAGGCTTAATGCCGATTTTTTCTGTTCCTCGCTGTCAATCCGTTCCTTGAACTCAATCAGAAGGGCTGCGACCGGGCTGTCCTGCAGTCTTACTGGCTGATTATGCATTCCGTAGATGTCGGCGATCCGCAAATCGAACAGGTCATCAACGTTTTCTGCTTTCACCTTTACAAGAAACCTTCTTACAGCGGAATCTTTCCATGTCGGCTCGTAGTTGAACATATGGTTTTCTATCAGGTGGCAGATGTTGCCGATTTCCGCGTTCGAGAATTTCAGTCGGAAAAGCATTTTTTCCGCGATTTTCGCGGAAATCTGTTCGTGCCGGTAAAAAGTATTTGTTTCACCTTCGGGAGTCTGCACGACTTTTTTTGCCGCTGGTTTTCCGATGTCGTGAAGCAGCGCCGCCATGCGTACATTGATTTTTTGTTTTGGAGCGCCGTCGCATGCGTAAAAAAGATGGTCCAGCACGTCAAATTCGTGGAATCCCCTGAAATCCCGCTGTACGCATCCGCGGCAGTCGTCAAATTCCGGCATAAAGATATGAAGAATTCCTGTTTTTTCCATGATTTTTAGTCCGTCTGAAGGTTTTTTAGCCTGCATAAGTTTCAAAAGTTCATCCCGGAACCGTTCCAATGAAACACTTTTTGTCTTTTCAAGAATCTCCGGGGCGCTGATTGCCTTTAAGGTTTCCGCCTCAATTTTAAAATTCAGTTTTGCAGAAAATCGTATCGCCCGGATTGGTCTAAGTCCGTCTTCTAGAAAACGCTCGTAAGGATTTCCTACGGTTCTGATTGTCCTGTTTTTTATGTCTTCCTGGCCGCCGAAAAGGTCTATTATTTTTCCATCCTTTAGAGAAGCCGCGATTGCGTTCATTGTAAAGTCTCTCCGGCTAAGATCCTCGTCAAGATTTCTTGTGAAAGCCACATTGTCAGGATGTCTTCCGTCTGAATAATCGCTTTCTGTCCGGAATGTTGTGACTTCAATTTCTTTCTGCATAAAATGCACAGTCACAGTTCCGTGCGCAATTCCGGTCGGAATGACTTTTCTAAAAATCTTCTTTACCTGTTCAGGTTCTGCGTTTGTCGCTACATCGTAGTCGGAAGGCTCCTTGCCCATAAGGACATCGCGGACCGCACCGCCGACAAGAAAAGCCTCGTATCCGTTTTCCTCAAAAATTGAGTTCAGTTTTTGTAATACAAAAGGAATTTTTATCTTTTTCATGGTATATTTTTTCTGATGAAAAATTATACTTTGCAAAATAACCAAAAGTCTATACATATTGTTGTTTTTACAGGCGGACTTTATCCAAAACCTGAATTGACTGAAATTTACTGGAAAAATTGCATGGCTTCCG
This sequence comes from uncultured Prevotella sp., assembly GCA_963627355.1. Classification (GTDB taxonomy): domain Bacteria; phylum Spirochaetota; class Spirochaetia; order Treponematales; family Treponemataceae; genus Treponema_D. Next base: position 18,882 of record CAVGBY010000031.1, read on the forward strand.
CTCCCGAGTACGTTATCGCCGCAGATTCAGGGCTGGAGGTTTGCCTTGAATACAAAAAATATTTTGCCGGACAGTACGATTTTTCCCCGCGGAAAATTCTTGGCGATTTTGACAGCATCTCATCTCCGGAGATTCTTTCATCTTTCAACAAAGATATTGTGGAAGTCTTTGAGCGTGACAAGGATTTTACGGACACGGAGCTTGCCCTGCGTTTTGCGTACCGTATAGCCTCCGAAAAAAAATGCGTGCCGTTTATAACTTTAGTTGGCGGTTCAGGCGGAAGGATTGACCATCTTTTGAATATATTAAATTCGTTCCGTACAAAATTCCATCCGGATTCATGGCTCTGCGAATCTCAGCAGGTTTCGTTTCTAAATAAAAAATCCGAGTATTTTTTGCACAGTCTTAAGCTGATGGACAATGTTTCGTTTATAAATGTCTTTGGAAAAGGAAAAAAAATCCTGACAAAAGGCTTAAAGTGGGAAAGCGGTCTTTTTGCAAAAGGTTTTGTTCCAAGCGTAAGCAACAGGATTTCTGAAGAGAATTTTAAGAGAGGAAGGGCAGTTTTTATTAAACCTAATGCTTTAGGTTTTGTTGTGATTTTTCCTCTTTCGTCATATATTTTAAATTCCTGATGAAAGTATGACTATTGAACGGAACACAAACAGGAAAAAGACTGCGTAAAAAGCCGAAAGGACAATAAGGACAAGATTTAATGCGAAGAACAGGCGTTTTCCTTTTTTTCTTATGATGCAGAAAATTGCGGTTGTGATTCCTGTTATGCTTAAAATCAGAAGAGCCGTTGCTGTTACGGCCGCCGCGTCAAGGATGATTTTCAGGTTTGTGTCCAAAAAAAACTGATAATTTCCAATTATGTAAAAAGATGCAAGAACTGTAAGCAGAAGGAAAAGGAACAGGACTGAACGTTTGGTCAGATTAAAAAGAAGCGAAAGTGAAATTTTTTCAGCATTTTTCTGTCTTGCAGTTATCATAGACCCTAGTTATACTAAAAAATAGGATTTTTTCAAGTCAGAAT
>CAVGBY010000032.1:0-7552 GCA_963627355.1 uncultured Prevotella sp.
CTGCATCCCAGTTTGAATCTGTGCTTGTCGGAATACTTGAATATTCAAAAGTTGACCAGTCGTCAACGCCTTCAACCGTGTAGCATGCGGACAGTCCTTCGCTTACGGAAAGCTTGTTGCAGTATGCTATTGCCGCGTACCAGCTTACGTCTGTTACAGGGTTGTTGTCGGCAGTGCCTGAAGTATCTGCTGTGCTTGGATCTGTTCCCATAACTTCTTTGAATTCTGCCCTTGTTACCTCGTGGTCGCAGATGTAGAAGCTTGAAAGTTCAAGCGTTCTGCCGCTTACAAATACAGAAGATTCCGGAGTCCATGTTTCTGATCCGCCAATTGATTTTGCGTCTATTTTAACAAAACTGTTCACCGTGACTTTGTACGTTACCGCGGTGCTTTCGTTTCCTGCTTTGTCTACGGCTGCGAGAGTGAATGTGTAGTATGAGTTTTCGCTGTCAATGTTTGTAAAGTCTTTTGTGTTTTCTGTTACTTCTTCCGCGGTAGAAGCACTTGATTCAGTTCCCTGCTTGGTGCTTGTGTACGTAATCTTTACGTGGTCAAAGTCAGCGTCTGTCGGGTTTGTCCAGCTTAAAGTTATTGTGCCTGCGGATTTGTCGTAAGTTCCTGTTATTGTGGACTCGCCGATTGCGGCAGGGGCGGTAAAGTCAAAGCTGCTTATCGTGATTGTTCCGGAGATGATGTTACCGCCGCTGTCCTTTGCGGCAACCGTGTAAGTGTCGTTCGCAACCTCGCTTGAGGCCTCTATTGTGAACGTCCATTTTGTGGTGTCGGTAGAGTCTTGTGTGCCAGAGAACGCATTGTTGCCTGTGAATATTGATTCTATTTTTGATTCTTCAACTTCACCTTTAATACAATAAACTTTCTGGATATTCTCGTTTCCTGTGATAGTTGCGGTTAAAGTTATATCGTTGTTTGATTTTTCTTCCGGAGCGGATAAGGTTATAGTGCCTGTGGAAGAAGTCTGGCCGCCGGTTGTTCCGCCACCGCTAGTGCTTGAGCCGTCGCCCGACGAAGTTTGTCCGCCCGAAGTGCCACCCGAACCGGTATCACCTGACGAAGTCTGTCCGCCCGAAGTGCCTTGTCCGTCCGTGCCACCAGTATCCGTTTTGCCTGAACTGTCGCCACTGTCCGTTTTATCACCGGTTTCTGTTGATTCTGTGCCGTCAGTTTTTGTATCGCCTGAAGAAACTTTTTTCAAAGTTATAGAAATCTGATTTTCGCCCGGGACAAGACGTACCGTTTTTGAATCAGACTTGTAAGTATCCACACCGTTTTCTAAAATCGAAAGTGTTATGGTTATTTCTACATCGCAAGGAAGCTCGTCTATCCTATAGACGCCGCCACTTTTTATCTCTGCTTCTGAAATTGGCCAAGATTTTTCAAGCGGAGAATTGAGGGGGGGGTAAGGTTTCCTGAAATTTCAGCCTTTAAAACGATTCTGTCAGTTTCGCCCGATTCACCCGTAGCCTCGCCTGTAACGCTTCTTAAAAATCCGGGCTGTAGACTAAAGCCGACAGAAGATTTTGCCTCGTCATTCTGCAGAGTGCATGAAAAAGTAAAAAACGCCGCCAAAGCGAATAAAACACCTGTAAAAAATGTAACAAATCTACTATTAAATTGTCCTGAAAAAGTTTTCATTGTTTCTCCATTTGATATACGGCAATTTTAACACGAGTTTTGTTCAAAGGGTAGAATTATTTTTTTCAGTTTGCCGTTATCTTCTAGTTACCCGAATTATTTTTTCTGATTAAAAATTTGACACACAGACTATTTGCCCTTAAAATATGAGCCATAATATAACCCGAATAGTGAGCAGAAATGTTTGCTGAATTAGGAGGCCACACAAAAAATGGCAAAAGTAGAACTCAAAGGTATTGCAAAAGTTTATGATGGCGGTGTTCGCGCTGTAGACAATGCAAATATCACAATTGAAGACAAGGAATTCTGCGTATTCGTAGGTCCTTCTGGATGCGGTAAGTCAACAACTCTCCGTATGATTGCTGGTTTGGAAGAAATTTCTGAAGGAAAGCTTCTTATTGACGGCGTTGAGATGAACGATGTTCCGCCAAAGGACCGCGATATTGCGATGGTATTCCAGAACTACGCGCTTTATCCACATATGACAGTTTACGATAACATGGCTTTTGGTCTTAAGCTTCGTAAAGTTGACAAGATGGAAATTGACCGCAAAGTTCGTGAGGCCGCAAAACAGCTTGGTCTTACTGAATATCTTCAGAGAAAGCCAAAGGCTCTTTCCGGTGGTCAGCGTCAGCGTGTTGCTGTAGGTCGTGCAATCGTACGAGAACCAAAAGTATTCTTGTTCGACGAACCTCTTTCTAACCTTGATGCCAAGCTCCGTGTAACAATGCGCGCGGAAATCGCCGCTCTTCACAATACGCAGCAGAAGACAATGATTTATGTAACACATGACCAGACAGAGGCTATGACACTTGGTACAAAAATTGTTGTTATGAAAGACGGACACGTTCAGCAGATTGGCGCGCCATTGTATCTTTACAATAACCCGATCAACAAGTTCGTTGCAGGATTTATTGGAACACCTCCGATGAATTTTATGACAGTAAAAGTTCTTGAACGTTCTGGAAAGATTGTATGTGATGAAGGCTCTTTTGAAATCACTCCAACAGAAGCCCAGACTGCCTGCCTTAAAGATTATGTAGGCAAGGAAGTTTCTTTTGGTATCCGTCCGGAAGATTTGCAGTATTCGGCTCAGCCGGTTGGAAAAGACAATATGCAGATGAAGATTGTAAACAAGGAACCTCTTGGTGCAGAAACTCACCTGTATCTTGTTTCTAACAAAGGACAGCAGGTTATTGCAAAGACAACTGCGAATGCAGACTTCCGTCTTGGTGATACAATCAATGTTGTGCCAAACATGGAAAAGGCAAAGTTCTTCTCTATGGAAGAAGGCGAAAAGAACATCTGCGATGTAGTTGAAGTTAAATGGTAATCTAAAAGCCATTTAGATTTTTCTGATTTTAGGGCGTCTTTTATTGAATTTTATTTCAGTAAAAGACGCTTTTTTTTTGGCTGTAATGTTGTAAAATGTCAGATATGAAAAAAAATGTTCCACCTGTTATTTTATTGTTTTCGCTCTTTTTGCTGTTTTCGTGTAAAAAAACGCAGGAGATGACTCTTGCAGAAATTGCTGAGCTTACCAAAGCCGGAGATTCTGCCCTTGTTGAAAAAACTGTTCAAAAACCGTGGAAGGCTGAAAAACAAATTCCCGGAAAGTTGGGTGGAACTTGGAACGATGCGATTTTTTCTGACCCAAAAACATTTAATCAGCTTATTGGCGAACGTGACGGCGAAAGCAGCGCGATTATAAGCGAAACCCTTGATTATCTTGTTGACTATGACGCATATCTTAGAAAGTGGAAGCCGCGTCTTGCGTATTTTGAGGTTGAAACTGACGAAAAAAAAGGCACGCTTACTGTTCATTACACTTTGCGTGATGAAATTTTCTGGACGTATTACAACAGTGATAAAAAAATCCCGGTTACAAGCGATGATTTTGTGTTCTGGTACAACGAGATTGCCGGGGATGAGGCTTTTGCAAGTTCCGGTTATGGTCAGCAGTGGTGTAAAATGCCGGACGGAAGCGAAAAGCGCATTGAATGTGTAAAGGTTGATGACAAGCGTTTTGATTTTATTTTTCCACGGATTGTGGCAGACCCGCTTTTGGCTACAAATATGAGTCTTTGTCCAAGTTTTATCTATAAAAAGGCAAAGGATGAGGGCGGTGTTGAGGCTGTAAAAAATCTTTTTTCTGCCGACTGCAATCCTCTTTCTATTCCAAGCTGCGGAAAATGGTATCTGGTTGAATATACACCTGCGCAAAGGCTGGTTTTTAAACGTAATCCGAATTATTGGGAAAAGGATGAGAACGGTCTTTCAATTCCTTATTACGAGACAAAGATTTTTCAGATTGTCGGCGACATGAACACGAATTATCTTCTTTTTAAAGAAGGCAAGACTGAAACTTTTAGCCCTCGTCCGGAGGAAGTCTACGATGTTGTTGAAAACCAGAAAAATGACTACACGGTTTTTAACGCGGAAGGCTCGATGGGCGCGCAGCTCTGGAGTTTTAACCAGAATCCTAAAAATTCTGAATCTCTCTGTTATTCATGGTTTACAAACAAGAAATTCCGCCAGGCTATGAGTTGTCTTTTGAACCGCGACAGGATTATTAACCAGACTTACCGTGGACTTGCCGAGCCTAAATACGATTTTTTTCCGGACGCAAATCCTTTTTATAATCCTGACATTACTTTGCAGTACCGCTATGACCCGGACCGCGCTGTAAAACTTCTTTCTGATATTGGTTTTTACCGTGACACTTCTGGCGTCATGCGTGATTCTGCCGGAAACAAGATTGAATACGATTTGACTATAGCTTCATCTAATACAGTTGTAAATGATATTGCCATGATTATTGCGGATGAATGTTCAAAAATCGGGGTAAAAGTTAATATCCGTCAGACTGATTTTCAGAAGATGGTGGAAATGCTTACTTCAACCTATGAATGGCAGTCGCTTATAATCGGACTTGGCGCGAATATGTTTCCGTCGCAGGGAAGCAACGTCTGGCCTTCCGGTGGAAATCTTCATCTTTGGAATCCCTTGCAGAAAACGCCCGCGACTGAATGGGAAGCCCGCCTTGATTATCTGTACAACGAGGGCTGCTACACAAACAACCGTGTCGCCGCTGAAAAAATATGGGATGAGTATCAGCGTCTGATTCTAGAGGAATGTCCTGTTGTTTATCTTTTGCGCAGCCGAAGTTTTTTTGCAATCCGGAACAAGTGGAGTCTTGATAATGTCTTTTATGACAATAAAAACGGCGCGGTCTACGATTTCGTGTATCTGAAAAACTAAAAGAATTGTATAATATTGTAAAATATAGGTGATTAAATAGAAAATCAGGATGAATTTGAAAAATCTTTTTATAAAAATAAAAGAAACTGTTACTCTGCCGTGGAAACTTTTTAGAAAAAAAGCGCCTCTTGTTTCATTTATTGCGGGGCGGCTCTGTACTATGCTCGTTCTGCTGTTTTTTCTGGGATTTGCGCTTTTTGGACTGATGGAACTTGCGCCGGGCGATATTGTTGACCAGATGATGAGCCAGCAGATAATGAGTTCTGTTGAGGGCGGAAAATCTTCTGCGGGCAATGCTAAAGGCGAGACCAACTTTTCCGAAGAGCAGATGACCCGGCTTAGGGCAGAATTTGGTCTGGATAAACCGTTTTATGTCCAGTATTTTAAATGGCTGGACCGCGTTGTTGTTCATCATGATTTGGGAACGAGCCTTATTTCACGTGCGCCGGTAAGTTTTCTTATAAAGACAAGAATCTGGAATTCTGTTCTGCTGAATCTTATTTCCCTTGTTTTTATCACTCTGATTTCGTTTTTGCTTGGTGTTTATTTTTCAAGCAAGGCAGGAACTAAAATTGACACGGCTGTAACATTTTTCGCGCTGTTTTTTCATGCTTTTCCGGGAATTCTGCTTCTGATTTTGCTTCAGCTTTTTGCGTCGGTCACGAATTTGTTTCCGGTTACAGGTTACCCGGATTTTCCTTTTGCGCAATCCCCGGTAAAATTCTCGTTCAGTTATGCTCATCATATATTTCTGCCGCTTCTTGCATCCTTTTTGGGCGGGGCAGGCGGAACGATGCGTATGATTCGCGCCACAATGCTTGACCAGATGGGGCTTCCGTATATTTTTGCGCTCCGTGCCCGCGGAATCAGCGAAAAACGCGTCTATTTGAACCATGCGTTCAGGAACACGTTGAATCCATATATCACAGGAAGCGCGAATCTTCTTGCGAGCCTTTTTAGCGGCTCTTTGGTTCTTGAAATTATCTTTGCGTATCCGGGGATCGGACGCCTGATGTACGAGGCAGTTCTTCAGCAGGACATTAACCTTGTTCTTGCAAACAGTATGTTCATCTCGGCTCTTGTTCTTGCAGGAATGGTTCTGAGCGACATTCTTCTTGCGTTTGTTGATCCAAGAATCAGGTATAATTAGCCATAAATTTAAGTTTTTTAAAAGAAGCAATAAATTGAATGGGCTGCCAGAAAAAGCACGTCAATTCGCTAGTAAAGCGATGTTCATTCCGTTATAATCAAGGTATGGAACACGGAACAATAACTCAAGATAATCATGCGGCGCTTTGGCACGGACGTTTTAAGGAAGGTCCTGATGCTGAGGCTGTTGCTTTTGAAACTTCTATAAATGTTGATGAGCGAATGGCTTTAGATGACATAAAAGGCAGCCGCGCCCACGCGAAAATGCTTGGCCATGCGGGAATTATTTCCAAGGATGAGGCAGAAAAAATAGTTGAAGGTTTGGATTCAATCGAAAAAGATTTGCTGGACGGCACGTTAAAAATTGACTATTCGGCGGAAGATATTCATTCTTTTGTTGAGGCAACGTTGACGGACAGAATTGGTGAGCCTGGCAAAAAACTTCACACCGGAAGAAGCCGGAACGACCAGATTGCTCTGGATGAGCGGCTTTACCTTACAAGATTTATTCCGGAAATCCAGAACAGAATTTTGACTTTGATAGATTCTCTTTGTCAGATTGCCGGGCAGCACACAAAAGACATAATTCCAGGTTATACCCATATGCAGCACGCCCAGCCTGTGACTCTTGCGCATCATCTGTGCGCATGGGCATGGTCTTTGACCCGCGACTGGAACAGGCTTGAGGACAGCCTAAAGCGTATTTCAATAAGTCCAATCGGTTCCGGGGCTTTGGCAGGTTCAGGGCTTCCGCTTGACAGAAAATTCGAGGCAAAAGAACTTGGTTTTTCTGAAATAACAATGAATTCTCTGGACAGCGTTTCTGACCGCGATTATTGCATTGAAACCGCAAGTAATATGGCTCTTGTGCAGATGCATCTTTCACGCTTCTGCGAGGAGATTGTGCTTTGGGCAACGACTGAATTTTCGTTCATTGAATTGAGCGAAAAATGGTCAACCGGCTCTTCAATCATGCCGCAGAAAAAAAATCCTGATTTTGCGGAGCTTATCCGCGGACGTACTGGACGTGTTTATGGAGATCTGATTGCGCTTTTGACAATGATGAAAGGGCTTCCGCTTGCCTACGACCGTGATATGCAGGAGGACAAGCAGAGTCTTTTTGAAGCCTGCGATATTGTGAACGCAAATCTTAGTGTCTTTACAAAGATGATTTCTTCTGCAAAGTGGAATATTGAAAAAATGGCTTCTGCCTGCGAGGGTGGATTCCTTAATGCTACGGATGTTGCGGATTATCTTGTCCGCAAGGGACTTCCGTTCCGCACGGCTCACGGTGTAAGCGCGGGGCTTGTTCGTATTGCGATAGAAAAAAATTGCCGTCTGGAAGACTTATCTATGGAAGAATTTAAGTCTTGCTCTGAACTTATAGAAAATGATATTTATGATATTATTCTGCCGAAAGCCTGCGTGAATGCCAGAAAAACTGATGGCGGACCTGCGGAGTCAAAAGTTCTTGAGCAAATTTCCGCAT
>CAVGBY010000032.1:7562-19413 GCA_963627355.1 uncultured Prevotella sp.
CAAAGAAAATAAAATAAAAATAGGAGTTATAGATGAAAAAAATTGCATTGATTGTTGCCGCTGTGGCTTTGGTTGCGGGGCTTGCCGGATGTAAAAAAACATCAAAAGTTGACAATTCTCTTGAGGAATTAAAATCCCGCGGTGTGTTTGTTCTTGGGCTTGATGATTCATTTCCGCCGATGGGTTTCCGCAATGATGATGATGAGATTGTAGGTTTTGACATTGATCTTGCTACTGAAGTTGCAAGCCGGCTTGGTGTTTCTTTTAAGGCTCAGCCAATTGACTGGGGCGCAAAGGAGATGGAGCTTTCAACAGGAAAAATTGACTGTATATGGAACGGACTTACAATCACTCCGGAACGCGAGGAAGCCCTTGCGCTTACAAAACCATATTTGAACAATGATCAGGTTCTTGTTGTACGCAAGGATTCTGGATACACAAAGCTTTCTGATTTTGCAGGAAAAACTGTCGGTGTTCAGAGCGGTTCTTCTGCCCAGGATGCAATCAGTGACAATGAAGAATTTGCAAAGTCGGTAAAAGACATTATTTTCTTCAAGGAAAATATTACTGCGCTCAATGACCTTGTAATCGGAGGTCTTGATGGTGTTGTAATGGACAGCATTGTTGCCTCTTACGATATTTCTCAGAGCAAAAAGCCGCTGGTTCTTGTTTCAGAAGTTCTTGCCCAGGAAGGATATGGAATTGCTTTCCGCAAGAATGATTTGAAACTCCGTGACGCAGTTCAGGAAACTTTGGAAGCAATGAAAGCTGACGGAACAGTTGAAAGAATTTCAACAAAATGGTTCGGCAGTGACATCACTGTAATCGGAAAATAATTTTGAGTCCGCGTTATGTAAAAATGCTTCTTGCGATGCTTCGGGGAACTGGAACATCGCTGGAAGTATTCTTTTTGACACTGTTCTTTGCAGTTCCTCTTGCGCTTTTTGTATGCATGGGAAGAATGTCAAAAAATAAGATTCTTTCAAATACAACAAATGTTTTTCTTCTTGTAATCCGTGGAACGCCGCTTATGCTTCAGCTTCTGGTGGTTTATTTTGCTCCAGGACTTTTTATAAAGTGGCTTAACGACAACTTTAATCTGGGAATTCAGTTTATCTGGAACCGTTTTGCCGCCGCGATTATTGCGCTTACAATAAATTATGCGGCTTATTTTGCCGAGATTTACCGCGGTGGAGTCGAGTCTATTCCAAAAGGTCAGTATGAGGCGGCAAAAGTTCTGGGCTACACAAAATATCAGACTTTTTTTAGGATTATCCTGTTTCAGGTTATAAAAAGAATCACGCCTGCAATGGGAAACGAGGTAATCACTCTTGTAAAAGATACGGCTTTGGTTTCTGTTATTGGCGTGGCGGAACTTCTTATGGTCGCAAAGGAACGGCAGAGCGCGATGTTCAGTTTTGCGCCGCTTTTTATTGCCGGAGTTTTTTATTTTGTGATGAACTGGGGCGTTTCGTTCGCATTCGCAAAACTAGAGAAAAAACTTTCTTATTACCGGTAGGAAATTTCATGGCAGACAACAAAAAAGAGATAATCAAAGTAGAGAATTTAAAAAAATCTTTTGGAACTTTTGATATTCTAAAGGGAATTTCTTTTTCGGTGATGGAAGGTGAGGTTCTTTCGATTATAGGGCCGAGCGGTTCTGGAAAATCCACAATTCTTAGGTGCATAAGTCAGCTGGAGACAGTTGACGGCGGAACTATTGAGATTTGCGGAAGACATCTTGTTAAAGATGGCGTTTATGCTCCAAAATCGGAGTTGAATTCGATAATCCTAAAGAGCGGGCTGGTTTTTCAGAGTTTTAATCTGTTTCCGCATCTTTCTGTTCTGCAGAATGTGATGGATGCCCAGGTCTGTGTCCTTAAAAAATCCAAGGAAGAGGCGCGGGAAACTGCATTAAAGCTTCTTGACCGCATCGGGCTTTCTGAAAAAACGGATTCTTATCCGTGTGAACTTTCCGGCGGACAGCAGCAGCGTGTTTCGATTGCGCGTGCGCTTGCGTTAAAACCGGAGGTTCTGCTTTTTGATGAGCCGACTTCTGCGCTTGACCCTGAGCTTACCGGCGAGATTCTTTCTGTAATAAAGGATTTGGCAAAAGAAAAGATGACAATGGTTGTTGTTACCCACGAGATGGCTTTTGCACGCGATATAAGCGACTATATTATCTTTATGGATCAGGGAACAATTGTTGAGGAAGGAAATCCAGCCCAGGTTATTGAAAACCCGCGGCAGGAACGCACAAGAAATTTCCTTTCAAGATTCGGGAATTCTGCATTGGACTAAAAAGGGGTTTTAGGGGCTTGCCCCTAGGAGAAGAGGTAGGAGAAAATGTTGAGCGTCGCGAAACAGTTGAGCCGAGCAACCTTTAGGTTGGTAGTGAGGAACGGATGTTCCGAACGTAGGGAAGTCGTTCCCCGTCTTATAATAATTTTCGGCTTTCCAAAAGACTTTACCCCTTTTCGTTACATTGACCAAAATGCAAGAATTCTATAGAATGTTTACTCATACTCACAATGGGTATTGCTATGCAAAATTGAAATTTCGGGACTTGATCCAGTACGATTGAGTCCTGTGGAGGTTATAAAGTGGTCAAAATCAGACTTAAGAGATTCGGTACACAGAAGCGTCCTTACTACCGTGTTGTAGTTCAGGATTCTCGCAAGCCACGTGATGGAGTTTGCATCGAAGAAATTGGTACTTTCATGCCTATTGAAGCAGAAGAACGCCAGGTTTCTATCGATCTTGAACGTGCTAACTACTGGATTGGTGTTGGTGCTCAGCCGACAGACATCGTAAAAAAGTTGATTAGAGTACAGTCTAAAAAGTCTTCAAACTAAGTGTAGGAAACGGAAATGGAAAAAGACCTGATCGAATATATTGCAAAATCATTGGTCGATGATCCATCTGCGGTTTCAGTAAACGAAACTGAAGGCGAAAAAGGTATGGTTCTTCAACTTAAAGTTGCTGAAGGTGATATTGGCAAGGTGATTGGAAAGTACGGCCGCATTGCTAAGGCTATGCGAACTGTTCTTAGTGCTTCTGCTACAAAAGACGGAAAGCGCTATAGTCTGGATATTCTGGATTAATTTTGCTGATGGAAAGTAACGAGCAGCTTGTTGTCGGTTTTGTTCGTGGCTCTCATGGAGTTACGGGTGAATTTAAAGTTGAAAGTGCTTCTGGCGACTACGAGCATATCGAAGTGTTAAAAGAAGTTACTTTAAGGCACGGTTCTGATTCAAAGAAATTCAAAGTTGAATTTGCAGAAACGGGATGCGGTACCTTGTACATGAAAGTTACGGGAATTGATTCTCCGGAAGAAGTGCGGAAGTACAACGGATGGGAATTGGTTGTTGACCGTAAGTACGCTCATCCTCTTGGTAAGAATGAGTGGTACATCAATGATTTGATTGGCTGTTCCTTAATCTGGAATGGCAAAGAAGCGGCAGCTGGGACTGCACTGACAGAAAGTGTTGGAACAATCACAGACGTATTGGAAGGCGGAGCTGGTTACTTGCTAGAAGTTTCTCTCTCCGAGAGTTGCACTGTTCTTTCTGATGATTTGAAACATACAAGTTCTGGAAAGGTTCGCAAGGTTTTAGTTCCTTTGAATCTTAACTATATTTGTAACGTCAATGTCAAGGAAAAGACTATTCAGCTGATGCACCTCTGGATTCTGGAGTAATTCCATGAAATTTACTGTGCTGACCTTGTTTCCTGAAATTCCGCGGGCTTTTTTTGAAAACTCAATCATGGCCAAAGCGGTTGAAAAGGGAATTATTGCCTACGACCTTGTGAACATCAGAGATTTTGCTCTTGATAAGCACAAGAAATGTGATGACGCTCCTTATGGCGGTGGTGCCGGTCAGCTTATGATGACCGAGCCATTAAGCAGGGCTTTGGATAGTGTAAAGGCAAGCCGTAAACGCGTGATTTATGTTACGCCGGCGGGAACTCCTTTTACGCAGAAAAAGGCTGTTGAATTAAGTCGCGAAGATGAATTGGTTTTTATCTGCGGAAGATACGAGGGTATTGATCAAAGAATCATAGACTTTTACGTGGACGACGAGATTTCTATCGGCGACTACGTGATGAGCAGCGGTGAGCTTGCGGCTACAGTTATGGTTGATACAATCTACAGATTGGTTGATGGCGTAATTTCCAGCGAGTCACTTGTTGAGGAAAGTCATAGCGACGGACTTCTTGAATATCCTCAGTATACTAGGCCAGAAGTATACAAAGGCTTGAAAGTACCAGAAGTTTTGCTTTCGGGAAATCATGAGCTTGTTCGGAAGTGGCGGCTAAAAAAGCGGCTTGAGAAAACTTTGCGTGTTCGTCCAGATATGATTTGGGAAGCCCGCAGGAATAATCAGCTTTCTTTGGAAGCCGAATTGATGATTGAGGAAATAACAGAACAGACTGCCATAAAAAACTGCAAGAAAAAGCAGAAATTGGCGCGCAAGCAATTGCGGGAATCTGTGAATCCAGGAGATTTATAATGGATCTTATTAAAGCAGTAGAAGAAAAACAGAAGCGTGCTTTTACAACTCAGTTCAAAGTTGGTGATACAGTAAAAGTATATTTTAAGATTATCGAAGGAAAAACAGAACGTATTCAGGTTTACGAAGGAATCGTTCTTTGCATTAAGAATGCAGGCGTTCGCAAGACATTTACAGTTCGCAAGGAATCTTACGGAATTGGTGTTGAGCGTGTATTCCCTGTAAACAGCCCTCGCATTGTGAAGGTAGAGATTGTTCGTGCTGGTAAAGTACGCCGTGCAAAACTTTACTACCTCCGCGACAAGGTTGGTAAGGGTAAGAAAGTTAAGGAAATGCTTGGTGGCGAAGTTTCTGCGTTTATCGCGCAGCAGAACAAGGCCGCAGAGGCTGCTGCCCATGCGCAGGAAGAAGTTCTTAAGGCAGAACACAATGCTGAGCACGCTGCCGCAGAAGCTGCAAAGGCAAAAAAATAATTTTACTATTGCATGAAAACTGATGTTGTAGTGCATTTGGCTGCCCTCTCGAATGTGAATGGAAAAAATTTACTTAGAGAGGGCAGTTCTGTTTATGTGCGTATAATAAAAAGCAACGGAAACAATTCTTATCTGGCGTCTTTTGCAGGCGGGAAATTCTTTATTAAATCCGAAATTCCTTTGACTGACGGAAGCGGTTTTTTGGCAAAAATAAAACTTGAGAATGGAAAAGTCGTCCTTAAAAAATTGCCGGATGTTATGCAGAATAAAGATTCTGTCCAAAAAATCACCGCGGAAAATCAAAGTTCCTTTCTTGAAAAACTGGGGCTTGCGCCGGACAATATTTCTTTGGGTCTGTTTCAGCAGATGAAGATGCTGGGAAGCCGTTTTTCTTTAAATTCGTTCCAGAAAAGCCGGAAAATTGCGGAAAAAATAAAAGCCAGGGAAAAATCTGCCTCTGATGCGGCTTTTATTTTAGAAAAGAAAGGAATTTTACCTGATGAGGAAAAAATTCTTGAAATCTTAGGGGATGAAAATGAGTCCGGAGAGATTTTTTCTGAAAAAAATATGTTACCGCCGAAAACAGAAAATCCTTTTATGGAATTTTTTGAAAATATCCTGAGTTCTTCTGAAAATATAAAAAATAAGCCTGGAATTCTTACATTGTTCAACCACATCGGATTTAATTTTGATTCCGGGGAAAATTTTTCCTTTTCTGAAAAGGAATTTGGCAGCTGGATAAAAATCCCTTTTGAATTCAATATTGAAAAAAAATGCGGAAAAGGGTCTTTTTGCGGGTTTTTAGGGAACAGTTCAAAAAAACTTGAAAAAGCAGTTCTTTGTTTTTACCTTGAAAGTGAAAGTTATGTCTTTGAGTTTGGCTTGGATGATAACAAAGTGTTATATTTGAACGCGGGAAGTTCTGATTCTGAAAAAAGTGGAAATCTTGTGAAAATTTTAAGCTCATCGTTTAAGAATACAAAAATCACGGAGATAGATTCGGCATGGGATTTTTCAGAGTTTTCTGCTGGCAATGTTGAGATAAGCACAGTGAGTTTTAGCGTATGAAAAAAGATGTGTTAAAAGCGGTTGCCTTAAAATATCCGGAGAAAGCGAATCTTCCTTTTGTTGCGGCAGCTGCAAAAGGCGAGCTTGCAAAAAAACTTCTGGAGATTGCCGAGGAGCAGAAAATTCCTGTTGTAAAAGATATTACGGCGGCAAATATCCTTTCTGTTCAGGAAGTAGGCTCTGCGATTCCTGAAAATACATGGGAAATTGTGGCAAAAATTTTTGCTGCGGTTGTGGAATGTGAAAAAAAGTTGTAGACTTTGTTCCATATGGAAATGAATAAGTTGGATTGCAGTTTGATTCATATTGGAAGTTGCTTTTCTGAGCCGGTTTATTTTGATGACGGAAAAAATATGTTCCTTGCGGCTGGAAAACTGGCAAAGCCCTATCACGTTTCGGCTTTGGTTCGCTGGAAAATTCCATATCTTCTAACAGCAGGTCGTCCGATTGACCCAAAAGACTTTAAACCTTCAATTTTTTCTGATACTGGGAATAAAACGAAAAAGCCGGAAAATTTTGATGATGTAGAGGAACTAGAAAGCCTTTGATTTGTTCAGATAACAGAAAACAGACTGGAAATTCCGGGGAAAACCGCGCGGCTGAGTATCTTGTAAAAAAAGGATATGAAATTGTCGGGCGGAATTTTAGGACAAATCAGGGTGAAATTGATATAATTGTAAAGAACGGAGAATATATTGTTTTTGTGGAAGTAAAGACGCTTCCGAAAGGCAATCTGGAGTTTTTATCGCACGTTTTGGATGGCAGAAAACAAAAAAGAATTGTCAAAACCGCTAAACGTTTTCTTGCAATCAATCGACAATATAGTAACAGCTATATCAGATTTGATGTGATTGTAATTGATATGCCGGGCTTACCGCAGGTTTATCATATTGAAAATGCGTTTGCGGAGTTTTTATGATTTCTGAATTAAGGGATGCAACAGAAACTTTGGTCTTGGACCGAAATGATGATGTTATTTCTGCGCGGCTTATGGAGCTGCGTGTAAAAATACATGATGAAGATTATGTAAACAATGCCATCCAGCGAATTGCGCAGGTAATCAGCCGTAAACTGGTTGAAGATCCTAATGAATTTTTGTTTCGGGACTAGATTTTTGTTATTTACCTGAAACGGGAGCTGGTTTTATGGAAAAAAATAGACATGGCAGAAATAGACATCATAACCGCAGCTGGAATGAGCAGAAAAAAAACAACAATGAGAATTCTTTTAACGGCCGTAATTTTCAGGGAAATTCTGCAAGGGGCGGCTCAAATCAAAGACAGTTTCAGTTTATAAATCACGAAAATCCGGAGGCGGTTGCGCACCGTGAGCAGGCAATCAAGGAACTTAAAGCCCGCGAGGTTATTTGCCCAAAATGTGGAAAACTGATTACCGATATTGCCAGCGCAATGACAGATAAGGCTTCTGGAAAACCAGTCCATTTTGAATGTGTTATGGAGCAGGTTTCTTCCGGGGAAACTGTCGGTCAGAATGAAAAAATCGCCTACATTGGCCAGGGGCGTTTTGCGGTTCTTTCCTATGAAAACATCCGTGACCAGCGTCATTTTCACATAAAAAAAATCATTGAATGGGAAGGCCGCGAGTCAAAACCGGAATGGCGCGACGAAATCAGCGGCTTATACAGCAAGGTTGAATAACCTTTTGATGTTTGAATCCACAGTTTGGCTTAACTCTTCTGGTGAAACTTTCCTTATGTCTGCGATAAATCTGTAAGTGTGCTCTATGAGCAGCGGTGTATTTGTTTTTCCGCGGAACGGAACTGGAGCAAGGTAAGGTGAGTCTGTTTCGCATAAAATTCTGTCATCGGGAATCAGTTTTATTAATTCTTCCATTTCCGACATTCTTCTTTTTTTTGTGTACGTTACCGAGCCGCTTAAGCTTATGTGCCACCCTCGCTCTAGAAATGCTTTTGCCTCTTCCGCGCCGTAAGAATAGCAGTGGATTATTCCGTTGTCGTAGCCGATGTTTTTTATGCAGCTCAAGGTGTCGTCAAAAGCGTCCCGGGAATGGATTATTACAGGAAGAGAATGTTCCTTTGCAAATTCCAGCTGCATCTCAAAAAGTTCACGTTCGCCATTTAACATTTCCTGGTCAAAGTCCGACTCGCATCTTCCGTCAGCTCCGGAAGGATTCCAGTGGTGATCCAGACCACATTCTCCAAGCGCAATGATTTTTCTGTTCAACGTGTCGTTGTCTTTTGAATTGTCTGCCGCCTGAATCTGATCTTTTAGAGTATTCATGCTTTTGTGCCGGTTTTTTATTTCATCAGTGCTTGGCCAGATTGCCGCCGCAAAATATACGAATTTTCTAGCTTTGTCCGCAAGTCTTGTGTCTTTTATCTGTGCAATGGCGTTGTCAACGCAGGCTTGTCTTTTTAAAAGGTCATCGCGCTCAGTTCCAATATCCAGAGCGAAAAAACAGTTTTTTTTTGCCATTTCTTCCAGAATTTCTGTTCCATTTATAGGATTTTCCGCGCTGTTTCTGCAGATTGTATGTTCAAAGTGAAAATGTGTGTCTGAATACATAAAAATATTGTATCAAAAATTTATATGTATTGCAAAATGCTGTTTTTTTCTATATTATATATTAGTCTGTTTTGCCGGGATGGTGGAATGGTAGACACAAGGGACTTAAAATCCCTCGACCGTAAAAGGTCGTGCCAGTTCGAGTCTGGTTCCCGGCATAGTTTGTGATTCTGTGTGTTGCCTAGAGTTATAAAGGATAATAATCAATTTCTATACCCCTAAGAATGGACTAGAAAGCATATAAAATATCATCGAAAGTCAAAATGTTACCGAATGACTTTAAAAGGTGGTTTTATGGCTAAATCTAATCCGTTTCCGTTCCGTTTAGTTTTTCTTTCAAGTTCATTGTAACCACATTAAATAAAAAAATTGTTGGTTCTGTTGTTTCTTTGCAATAAAGGGAAAATACTGTATAATTCAATTACATACAACCGACCACAAAGAGGAGGTTTAAAAATGCTTGAATTACAAGGATATTATGACGGTGAAGCCGTGCAGACGATAGAAAAATATAGTTTCGCTAAAAATCAAAGATTGATTATTAAAGTTTTAGACGATGAAGAAACTGTCAAAGAAAATGAACTAAAAGCCCTGAGAGGTTGCTTTTCTAAATATGCAAATCAAAAACTTCAGAGACAAGAAAAAAACGCCTGGTCTAATGCCGTAAGGAAAAAATACAAATGATTTACGCAGATGCTAATATATTCTTGCGGTTTATTTTAAATGATAATAAAGAAATGGCTGATTATGCAGAGAATCTTTTAAAAACAAATCAAGCCTATACATTGCCCGAAGAACAATCCGAAAATAATTCTGAAAAAATGGTGTAAAGCCTTTTTTTTGCCGATATTCAAATTATGTCTTCTTGGTTTATAGCAATTACATTCATAAATCTGTTTTCTCTTGTAATGCTGGTTGTTTCGATAGAAAGTAATTCTGTAATCAGCAGATTTCAAAAGAAGAATTTTGTCGTTACCTGCTCAATTATTTTTGTGATTTGCATTATGGAGGTTCTGTCACTGGTTTTTGACGGGGCTTCTGTGCGTTGGCGTTTTTTTCATATTGCCTCGAATTATTTTGGCTTTACTCTTACTCCTTTGGTTTATTTTACTTTGGGAAACTCTCTGCTTCCTAAATTTTCTGTTGATAAAAAGCATATGGCATTTGTCCTTGGCGCATGGCTTTTGTATTCAGCGTGGCTGCTGCTTATGCTTTTGTTGGAAAGCGATTTTGGCGTTTTTTATGTTGACCGGATGAACAATTATTCCCGGGCGAAAGGTTTTTTTGTTTACACGATTTTTTATGCGAGCGGGCTGTTTTATTTCCTTGTTCAGAACATAATTCTTTCTTTGCGTTTTTGGCAGAACAACTGCGGAATTCTTTTGCTTAATTTTATTTTTGTTTTTACAGGAATAACAGTTCAGATTGTGCGTCCGGATATTCAGGTGACATGGCTAGCGGTAATAATTTCTATCATTTTTTATTTTATGTACCACGCTTCGCTTTACCAGCAGTTTGATACCCAGACTTATCTGCGGAACTACAAAAGTTTTATAAAAATGCTTGAGATGCAGAAAAAAGATGCGGTTCTGGTTGTGGTCGAAATTGATAATTTTGAAAAATTAAAGCTGAACTATAACCGCCAGAAAGTTGATTCCCTTGTTGTTTCTGTTTCGCGGATTTTTAGCAGGTTTTATAGAAGATATGGCTCGTTGTTCAGAATTGGAAGCGGGGAATTTTGTGTTATCGCAAAGGATGTTCTTCTTGATTTTGACGGGCTTGACAAGAAATTTTTTATTGAATTTGTAAAGGAATGCGCAGAGCTTGAAGAGATGCCGTTTGTTTCTGTCGGATGGTCAAAAATTACGCCGCAGCAGGATATAAGCAAGGTTCTTTCGCTTGCAGATTTAAAGAAACGTGATTTTATAAAACAGCGGACATCGTATCTTTTTTAGCCTTTGAGCGCCAGAAGGTTAGGGGGGGGGGTAGGAACAAAAATGTAGCCGCATTTGCTTACAGAAACTATATGCTTTGGATTTTTCTTGTCATCTTCAATAAGATTCCGCAGCGCTTTTATATTTACGTAGATATTGCTTTCTAGAGTTTTTTCATCGGGGATAGGTTCGTTCCATACATTCTGGAAAATTGCCTCAAAAGAAAGAATCTTGTTCGGGTTCTGGATAAAATAAAGAATCAGGTCAAACTGTTTTTTCCGCATTGAAATAGGTTTTTCCATCTTATAGACTTTCTGGCTTGCTGTGTCAACCTTAAATATTCCGCAGGAATAAACTTCATCCAGCGTTTTTTTCTCAAATCCTGAAAATGAAAATTTTTCCAGCATTCGTTTTACACGCAGAATCAGTTCCTCTATATAAAACGGTTTGATTATATAATCGTCGCACCCTTCCTTAAAACCTTTGATTTTTATTTTTTCAGTCTGGATTGAAGAAACTATGATTACCGGAAGCATTTTGTCCTGTATTCTGATTGAATGTAAAATTTCCATTCCGCTGTCGCCGTTTCCAAGGTTCAAGTCTAATATTACAAGGCTTACAGAATTTTTTGAAAGCTGTTTATACGCTTCGTCTGCGCAAAAGCATTGGATTACCTCATAATTTTTGTTCCGCAATGCTTTTGCCATAAAATTGTTCAAGTCTTCGGAATCTTCGACAATCAATATAAGTTCACTTTCTTCCATTACCCTATATTTTACTAGATTTATTCGAATTTATCCAATTTTTTTAAATTTTACGCTAAAAACACTTCCTGTCTTTGCGGATTTGTTTTCTGAATATTCAAGAGTGAGGTTGTTCAGCTTGCAGATTTCGTTTACAACAAAAAGTCCAAGTCCGCAGGATTTTTCAGCGCCAGTTGGATTTGAGCCGATATTCGCAAATTTTTCAAACAGAACCGGCTGTTTTTCCTTTGGAATTCCCTGTCCGTCATCAATTACATTCAATATTATAAAATCTGCCTGCTCTTCTATTAAGACTGTTATATTTCCGTTGAATTCAGTGTATTTTATCGCATTGTCAACAAGATTTTCGTAAATTCCTTTTAGGCTGTATTCGTCGCAAAAAACACGCGGTTCTTTTGCCTCGCATTTAAAGGTGAAATTCTGGTTTTTGTTTTCCGCTTTTTTTGAAAGAAATTCTGTTTCGTTTTTCAGGCAGTTTTCAAGATTCAGGATTTTTGGGTTTATAATATATCTTCTGTCTGAAATTTTATAGGAATTAAGGACATTTTGAAT
>CAVGBY010000032.1:19423-19778 GCA_963627355.1 uncultured Prevotella sp.
CTGTATCATCAATGCCGGGGGTGTTTTTTTCCTTGTCCGGAAGATTTTTGTATATTTCGGAAAGATTTTTGATCTCATTTAAAAGAATCGTAAGCGGAGTGTTCACATTGTGCGTTACAAAATACAGGAATGTGCTTTTTTCCTGCTCAGATTTTAAAAGCTCACATTTTTCATGGCTTAAATTTTTATAATTTTCTATTTCTTGAATCCTAAAAAGCAGCTCCGAAATATCAAAAGGGCGGATAAGGTAGTCATTTATTTTTAATTCAGAAATTTTTTCAATAAGATAAGAATGGAATTTGTCTGCAACCATAAGAATTGCGAAATCTTCCGGTGAATGTTTTTTGCGGATTTC
>CAVGBY010000033.1:0-13303 GCA_963627355.1 uncultured Prevotella sp.
GATAAACGTAACTTTCGGCATAGGCTGATTATATCATAGGAAATCCGGTTTATAAATAGCCGTAAAAAATGATATAATCTTTTTATGAAAAGAAACATTTTTGCCGCGGTCCTTGTTTTTTTTGCGGCAGCCTTTGCGGAATCAGGATTTTTGAACGAACAGAATTATGCGGAATACACGCTTGAAAACGGAATGCAGCTTTTTGTGCTGGAAGATTTTTCCACCGCGCCGGTTCGGATTGAATTTTCAGTTCACGCGGGAATCAGCGCGCAGAACGCCTCCAACACAGGATTTTTTCCATTATATACACGGGTTTTTAAATATGGGGCAGACGAAACATCACTTCTTAAGGAATTAAATTCTGAATGTAACGCGGATTCTGCGCGGTACACAATTTCTGTTTCAGAAAGCCTTGTTTCTTCAGTCTTTGAAATTCTTTCCAGACGCGCATTTGCCCCTGTTTTTACAGAAAAAGATATTCTGCGCGAATATTCAGCATTAAAAAACGAGATAATGCAGTACGCGCCGACACCAGCCGCATTTATAAACACTTCAATCGACTCTCGGATTTTTTCCGATGCCCCGTGGAAACAGGATTCAGGAGTTTTTCCGCGGATTTTCGCAAAATCAACACCAGCTCAAATACGTTCGGTTCTTTCTAAAATCGGAAAATCGTGGTACACACCGCAAAACAGCGCACTTTTTGTAAGCGGCCCAATAAAAAAAGAAGAAATTTACGCCTTGTCAGAAAAATATTTTGGCTCATACAAGCCGGCCGCAGTCTTTGAAGTTCCAGAAGCCGTAAAAGCAAGCGGCAAAGCCCGGAAATTTGTGATGCACGATATCCAGTTCAGCGAAGAGATGACGCAAATTGTCATTGAATACACAAATTTAACTTTACCACAAAGCGCGCTTACTGCGGCAACATTGAATTCGGACTCTTCAACGCTAAAAAAAACTCTCTGCTCAGAACATATTTTAAACATCCGCGGTCCTGAATACATCAACGTTTCTTCAACGCAGCAGAACGGATGCTCGCGTCTTATTTTTCAAACGCTGCTAGAACAAAACCGGCGTTCACCGGTTGAGCAGGCAGAATATTTTATAGAAACGATAAAAAAATCACAGGAAATCACAAAAGCGGAAGAATTCAAGGAAGCCAAAAAAAATCTTGCGGAAAACTTCAGCACGGTAACCGCAAATTCAACAAATTTTATGGATTCACTTTCCAGGTTTTGGGCAATAGACGTGTTTCTTCCAAAAAATGATGAAAAAGAAATTCTTCTGGCTCAAAAACTTTTATCCCGGCCACAAAAAATCAAAATGCAGAATCAGGATGAGCTAAAAACTTCATTTGAAAACGAAATTCCGTTCATTTTTGTTTTAGTGAACACAAAAAATTTTAACAAATACAAAAATGACTACAAAAGGCTTGGCTACGAAGAAATAAATTCAAAAAACGGCTCGTGGTACACACAGGAACTTTACAAGAACGCGCTTAAAGAAATTTCCACAGAAAAAGACGGACTGGAAGACCAGAACGCAGAAATCCAAAGCGCAAAAAATATTTTTCTGGAAGAAAACCGGGCATCAATAAAAAATTTTGAGCTTTCAAATGGAATTCCTGTTACCGTAAAAACAAACCGGCTTACTGGCGACGTTGCGATTCTTGTTTCAATTGACGGCGGAAGCCTTGCGGACAAAAACACACCGGGATTTCAGAATGTAATGGCAAACGCGCTGGCTTTTAACATACAGAAAGAAATATCAAAATACAAAACACAGCAGATGATTTCCGGATTTCCACAGGTACACGCGGAAACAACTTTTTCAAGCAGCAGAATTTCCGTGGAATGTTCAAAACAAGACATTTCCTTGTGCATACGCTCAATTTCAGATGCGCTTATCTACGGCGAAATAACCCCGGCCGAGGCAGACAGTTTTGTTTATTCAGTGCAGACGCAAAAACGGCTTTCCGGAGCAAGCCCGATAAACCAGATGACGTTCCGCGCGATGAAATATTTTTACGACTCGCCTTTTATCAGAAATATTTTTGACACAGAAAAAGAGATTCTTCAGAAAACTTTATACAACAACATTCTTGCCGCATACCCGAAATTTCTTGACGCAAGCCTTTACAGCATTGTTGTAGCCGGAAACACTGATGCGGATGCGCTGCGTTACGTAATGGAAGAGTCGCTTGGAATTCTAGTTCCCCAGACAGAACGGAATTCCGCAAAACTAAAAGAACCGGTTCCAATGCCAGATTTTCCGGCAAAAACAAGAAAAATCAAC
The DNA here is from genome assembly GCA_963627355.1 of uncultured Prevotella sp. GTDB lineage: Bacteria > Spirochaetota > Spirochaetia > Treponematales > Treponemataceae > Treponema_D. The sequence goes on from CAVGBY010000033.1 coordinate 2,296, forward strand.
TTAAAAATCCGTCACCTTTTTTACACAGACATAAAAGCCGAGGATGCGGGACCAATGCCGGCAGTTCTTGTTCCGACAAAGAATTTTGCAGACCCGGTTCAGTATTGGTTCAAGACACCGGAAAAAGATTCCTCGGATGCAGTTATTTTTGACGCATTGCTTTTTAGGCTTTCAGAAAAACTAAAAGAATTTGGCTCTGACACAAAAACATTTGTTCCCACAAAAGAATTCCGTTGCGCGGGAATTATTTTTTTGAACGTTGAACACACCAGCCATATAGAAGAAACTTTCAAAAAAACGCTTGCTGAATTTTCACAGAAACTAGAAGACAACGAATCTTTTGAAACGGAGCAGACAAAAAACGCATGGATTCTGAACAAACTTTCAGAAACAAGCTCGAACCTTGGAACAGCAAAAATAATTTCTACCTCAAATACAGGTGAAAAAAATTACATTGATGAATACGAGCATCTTTTTAATTCAACAAATCAGGATTTTCTGCGTGTGCTGAACGAATATTTTTTACCGGAACCGCTCCTGCAGATTTTTTCTAGCGATGCAAAGAAATAAATCCATATTCGGTCAAAAGATAATTCATCCTAAAATCATTTTTTCCAACAGGAATCGCTTTTGTAACAACATTAACAGTGCATACGCCGCAAAAAATCTGGTTTTCAGACGGAATCTGGCTTAAATATCTATCATAAAAACCTTTTCCACGCCCAAGACGCGAACCTTCAAGGTTAAAGGCAAGCCCCGGAACAAGAAAAACGCTTTTTTCAGGGATTTTCCCAGGCTCAACTTTTTTATTATGGCAGGAAGGCTCTAAAATTCTGTATCTGTTATCATCTGAAAATGATTCTTCTAAAGAATCAATAAAATAAAAATCCATATTGCAGGAATCTTTTTCCATACGAGGAAGAGCAACCTGTTTTTTGTCCAAAAGAGCTTTTTTTATCACATAAGAAAGGTCAATTTCATCTTTCATTGCCATATACGCAAAAATCACTTTGGCTTCGGCATATTCCTTGCTTTTAATAAAATAATCCGCGGCAGTTTTTGCGCATTGAAGAGCAAGCACCTTGTCCGCAAAATATTTTTTCAGCTCATCCTTTGCCCTTTTCCGTAGAAACGCCTTTTGCTCCGCTATTGAAATGTTTTCCATAAAAAAAATATACCAAAGTGAAACATTTATGTAAATTTGCTACAATCAAAACCATGAAAATGCAGCTTACAGAAGGAAATGTCCTTAAAAATCTTGTCCGTTTTTCGCTCCCGTTCTTGCTTTCTTATTTTTTGCAGACTTTATATGGTCTTGCAGATTTGTTTATAGCAGGCCAGTTCCACGGAGCGGAAGTAATCACAGCCGTTTCAGTCGGTTCACAAATAATGCATATGCTTACGGTCATAATCGTCGGGCTTGCAATGGGACCAGCCGTTCTGATTGGACACGCTGTCGGAGAAAACAACAGGAGCCGGATTAAGACAATCATTTCAACGGCCGCGGTGCTTTTTGCGGTAATTTCTGTAGTTTTCACAGTTTTATTAATCCTTCTTTGCCCGCAGATTGTAAAAATTGTTTCCACTCCGGCGGAATCTGTCGAGCAGACAAAACTTTACCTTTTAATCTGTTTTGCAGGAATTCCGTTCATAACGGCGTACAACGTCATTGCCTCGGTTTTCCGCGGTCTAGGCGACTCAAAAAGCCCGATGATCTACATTGCAATCGCCTGCTTTATAAATATCGTCCTGGACTTTGTCTTTATGGGCACAATGAATCTTGGAGCAGAGGGTGCGGCCATAGCTACGGTTCTTGCCCAGGCAGTCAGCGTAGGAATCTCATTAATTGCGGCAATAGCAAAGCGAAAAAAAGAACATCCAGAAACAGAAAAACCTAAATTTTCAACAAAAGAGGCAAAAGAGATTTTTAAAATCGGAATTCCTGTTGCCTGCCAGGACGGATTTATCCAAATCTCATTTCTGCTGATAACAGTAATCGCAAACAAAAGGGGCGTAAATGTTGCCGCCGCAGTCGGAATTGTTGAAAAAATAATCTCATTCCTGTTCCTTGTGCCTTCTTCGCTGCTTTCTTCCGTGTCTGCAATTGCCTCCCAGAATATCGGCGCCAGAAAAATGGAACGCGCGGAAAAAACATTGTCCTACGGAATACGGCTCGGGCTTTGCGCCGGACTTATTTTTGCGGTTCTGTTCCAGTTTTTTGCCCGGAATGTCATCTGCCTGTTCACTACAGAAACAGAAGTTGTGCGTTTTGGCTGCCAATACATAAAAACCTACGTTTTTGACTGCGTTTTTGCCGCAATCCACTTTTGCTTTAGCGGATATTTCTGCGCCTGCGGAAAATCAGTCTACGCATTTCTGCACAATGTAATCTCAATAATCTTTGTCCGGATTCCTGGAGCGTATTTTGCCTCAGTTATTTTTACACAGACTCTGCTGCCAATGGGAATGGCCGCAACCTGCGGCTCAATGCTTTCTTCAATTATATGCGCAATAATCTTTAAGCATCTGCATAAAAAAATGAAAAAAGAGGCAACAGTTTAACCTCTGATTTTTGTGCCTTCAAATACCATTTTTGCGTTTTTTCCTATTTCTGGAAAGCTTTATAAGTTTCCCCCAAACAAAAAAAAAGGCTCGGTACAGAACCGAGCCATGCCCATCAGGCAGCCGGGGAACATGGGTGGGAGGGGAAAATGTCCCCGGCAATTATATTATCGCCCAGTTCTTCAAATTTCTTGAACACTTTTTTTAAAAATGCGCATTTTTTTTTACTCTTCAGAAATTTCAAGGTCAACCGCAAGATTCACTGAATAGGATTTTCCTTTTTCAACAAAAAGGGAACGGACAATCTCGTAACTTCCAAGCTGGCATTTTACAATGTGGTCTCCCTCAGACACAACAAATTCTGCCCCAAAAGCCTCAACCTTTTTTTCATCAATAAAGACATCCGAATTTTCAGGAGCGGTAACCACCAATGTCGGGGCAAGGCTCTTTAAAACAACCTGAACCTCCGAAGTTTTTGCCTGCTCAACAAAAACTGTCCTGACTTCGCTTCTAAATTCCTCTGACTGAATACTTATGTTGTGCTTTCCAGAGTCAAGCAAGATTTTTCCATTCAAAAGCACAGCCGGATCATCATCAATAAAAAGCTCATAACTTGCATTTTTACCATCAGGAGCGGAAACATCAAGCTTTAAAGTCCCCTTGTTCATAAGAACAGGTTTTACAATAACATTCAGTTTTGCCTCGTAGGTTTCATCAGGAACGCCTTTCATAGCAGGCTGAAAACGGATAAACGTGTACCCCCCGGAAACATCAGGAACAGCATCAATCCTTGCGATATAGCCATTGTCCTTTACCGAAGCCTGTTTTTTTAGCGGAACCTGAACAATCCAGCTTAATTTAGCCGGAATCGGAGTAACAAAAATTCTTGTGCCTGAATAATCTATGGTAGAAACATTCGGTTTTGGCCTGATTCCATCATAAACAGAAAACGCGACAGAATCGCGCCAATCCGCAATAATCTGCGGTATTTTTATTTTCAGCTCAAACCCTTCAAGATATGTCATATCTTCAGGCATAAAAACCGCAAGACTGTCGTTTATTCCAAGAACCGCGCTTTGCTCTTCCGCAGAATCGCCCGGCAACACCACAGGACACACTTTTCTTACGCGGAAAGTCTCCGCCTGGCACAACTCTCCAGAAATCAAAAGAGAAGAAAAAATAAAAAGTTTTGCAAAAAACTTGACCATACAAAAACCTTAATATCGAATAAAATCAGCCGGATCCGCCGCAACACCGTTCAGCCTGATTTCAAAATGCAGATGAGGTCCAGTCACCGCGCCAGTTCTTCCGGAAAGCCCGATCATCTCCCCCATACGCACAAGCCCGTCTTTTTTTACGTCAATCCTTGAAAGATGAGCATAAACGCTTGAAAGTCCGCCCTCGTGCAAAAGAACAACGTAATTACCGAACACCGCATCCATTTTTGCGACAAATGCGACTTTTCCGCTTTTACAGGCATAAACAGGAGTTCCCTCCGCAGCCGCAAAATCTATTCCATTATGGGATTTCCATTTGTTGTACACAGGACTGTTGCGAAACCCAAAGCCAGAAGTCACCCGGATATTATCCAATGGAGCCCGCATAGATGTATCAAGAAAAAAAGCACGCTGAGCAGGAGTAAATCTTTTTCCATAAAGAAAATAGAATTTTTTTTCATTTAAATAATAACATATTTTTTCTGAACTTTCTACAAAAGACTTATATTCAGAGGAAATTAAAATTTCAACAAACGAAACTGGTTTTTCACGAACAAAAATGCCCTTTGCAGTAGGCAGAACAATCTTTTTTCCGGTGATTTTCTCTGAAATTCCGCAAAGAGAATTCAGCGTAACCAAAGTGTCATAGGGAATTCCAGAATCCGCGCAGACAGAAAAAATATCTTCAGATTTCTTTGGAACGTAAACGTAAAATTCTTCAACAGGCAGCTCAGAACTCAGCTCATCCGCAAAAATCTTGTCATTATGGGAAACCGTTTCCTCAAACTGACGGAAAACAACATCCGAACCAGAAAGTTTATGAATTTCTGGAAGTTTTTCCACATCAATCCTGACTTTATGGGCAATATTTTCTTCCGCAAAAAGAAACAACGGACAAAAAAACTGAAAAAACGCAAAAACCAGCGAAAAAAAATTACGACACATTCTTTTTTCTTAAAATCTTTCTGACAATACAAAAAACAGCAATTGCAAAAACAACAAAAAGCACAAAAAATGTATAAATTCGTGGTGCCGAAACCGCAAATTTCCACAATGGAAAAACAACAGCAAATCCCACCGCAAGGCAAAAACCAAGCAAGCCTAAAACCTTTAGGACATTCAAAAAGAATTCTTTTATTTTCAATGCCACATTCGACATAGCACTATTTTAAAACAAAAGACAGGTTTCTGCACTCAAAAACCTGTCTTTTTAGTAAAAATTTACTCAGAAATCGCTTCCGCAGGGCAAGTAGCGGCACAAGAACCACAGCTGATGCATTTGTCAGCATCGATTGCTCTTTTGTCGTTTACTTCTGCAATTGCTCCAACCGGACAATCAGGTTCGCATGCGCCACAATTAACGCATTTATCTGAATCAACTTTGTAAGCCATAGTCGTTCTCCTTACAGCTAAAATGAACTAGAAAAATATTACTCTACGAAAAATGAATTTTCAACAAATCCAAGTTCGCAATGGCTAACTAGAATTTTCAGCAATAGACATTTTTTGCCACATCATTCAGAATATAAAGACTATGAAAAAAGAAACTCTTGCAAATTTTATTGACCACACACAACTTGCCCAGACCGCAGGAATAAAAGAAATCACGCGGCTCTGCACAGAAGCAAAAAAATATAATTTTAAGTCGGTTTGTGTAAATCCGTTTTACGTTAAACTCTGCAAAAACGAACTTGCGGATACTGATATAAAAGTATGCACTGTAATAGGATTTCCGCTGGGAGCAACCTCGTCCCAGGACAAAGCAATGGAAACAAAACTTGCAATCATTGACGGTGCTGATGAAATTGATATGGTTATAAACACAGGCGCCGCCTTGGAATGTCGGTTCGGCGAGATAGAGCTGGATATAGCCAGCGTTGTTGAGACCGCAAGACTTTCCGGAGAAAAATTCGGAAGAGCGATTGTTGTAAAAGTCATACTGGAAACCTGCTTTCTTTCTGATGAAACTATTGTAAGCTGCTGTCAATGCGCAGTCCGGGCCGGCGCAGATTTTGTAAAAACCTCAACAGGATTTGCGACTCCAAAAGATGATATGGGAAACATTCTTCCAAACGGCGCTTCTGCCCACCACGTTGAACTAATGCGTAAAACAGTCGGAAAAGACTTTGGCGTAAAAGCCTCCGGCGGAATCAGAAGCGTAAAGACGACAATAGAAATGATTGCCGCAGGCGCAGACAGAATCGGAACCTCAAGCGGAATCCAAATCATGGAAAACTGGGATGAATCAGTAAAAATTCCAGGCTGGGATGATTAAACTTAAAGTCCGGAATCCTTTACCTTGAACCAGAAAAGCTGATTTTCTTTCATCGCGCAGTCAATCCTGTTTTCCTGATAAAGGTAATAAAGGTACGCGCGTATTGTGCTTCCAATCAAAAGATATTGCGGTGTCCTTAGTTTTATATCGTTCATGTCAGCAACAGATTTCATAAGTTCTGAAAAAGTAAGCCGTTTTTCATCCTTTAAGGCCCGTAAAATGCAATATTCTGTTGAAAGAACCGCAATACTGTTCATCTCAACCGTTTCCTGAATTCTAGCAATAGGCTCGCCGTGGCAAGGAATGTACCAGTCAAAACTTGTCTCATTCAGTTTTTCCAAAGTCTGCTTGAATGCGGCCAAATCAACAAGATAAGAAATCCAGTATTTTAAGACGTGCATTCTGCCAAAAACCGCATCCCCGGGAAAAAATACAGTTTCCCCTTTTTTACCTGTAAAAAGAACGCCAAGCATATCCAGATAATGCCCCGGAAGACTGATGAAATTTATTTTTCCACCGCCACGCAGTTTTATCTCTGATTTTTCATCAATAAACCTGTCCGCCTTAGAAGGTTTTGCGACATAGTAACTAGACTGAAGATGAGGCAACGGCATTGAGCCGCAGGTAATAATTGACTGCAAAAGACTACATTCAAGCCCGGCAGATTCAATCCTGCTGCACCAAATCTGGCATCCTGTCTTTTGAACAAAAAAATTATTTCCGCCGCAATGATCCGCATGAGAATGAGTGTTTATTATGGCAACAAGATTAAAACCGCCGCTTTCCGCTGGAAAAAGTTCATTCAGCTCAGAAAAAATGCGTTCCGCATCCTCTGAATCCCCGCCGGAATCAACAAGATAAACATCTTTCGCCTTTGAGCCACGTTTTCCGTTCACCGCAATAACGCCAACATTCGTTGCGCCCGGAATATAGAAAACGTTGCCTGTTATCTTTTTTGCATTCATTAAAGGTCAAGTTTCTGACGCATTATCTTCTTTGCTTTTTCCTCGTCATTGACCATAAGAATCGGCTGCCCGGTCGCATCCAGAGCATCGCGCCACAACGCTCCTTCCGGATCGACAAAGTTTCTGCTTGCAATAGCCATTTTTGTAGGAATGTAGACAAATTTGTCGTGAACAAGACCAACAACAATCTTTGTTTTTCCAGCCATCGCCGCATGAACCGCATTATTTCCAAGGCGTTCACAATATACAGAGTCAGAGGCAATTGTAACCGCAGAACGAATCTGGTAACTCGGGTCGCAATATTTCAGGTCAACAGGAATATTCTTTTTTGTAAAGTAAGACTTTATTGCATCACGGAGGTAAATTCCAATATCGGCGAGCTTCTTGTTTCCAGAAGCGTCTGTCTCATCATTGGAAGTAAAAAGCTCCTGGCCCGCGCCTTCCGCAACAACAACAACCGCATGCTTGTGTTCCTTAAGACGTTTTTCAAGGTTTGCAAGGAAACCGTTAGGACCATCCATATCAAAAGGAATTTCCGGAATAAGACAGAAATTTGTCTCGTGAGAAGCAAGTGCCGCATAAGTCGCGATAAAACCAGACTCACGCCCCATAAGTTTTACAAGAGCGACACAGTTTGGCTGCGAACGTGCCTCCATGTGCATAGAAGCAATCGCCTCTTTTGCCTGCTGAACGGCAGTTTCAAAACCAAACGAATGGTCGATAAGAAGGAAATCGTTATCAACAGTTTTTGGAATTCCAACAACCGCACATTCAAGACCACGCCTCTGGATTTCTTCAGCCATAGTCAAAGCGCCGTGCTGAGTTCCATCACCGCCGATTACAAACATCATATTAATTCCAAGACGTTCAATTGTATCAACGCCGTCTGTAGGAATTCTGTCTCCGCCGCCACGGCTTGTTCCTATAAAAGAACCGCCAATCTTATGAATTTCATCAACAACATCATTATCAAGTTTTATTGGCTCAAGATTTGAATCTTCAAAAAGTCCACGGTAACCGTAACGGAAACCAACAATATCACGGACACCGTAGCGGTTCCACAAACAACGTACAACAGCACGGATAACATCATTCAGCCCCGGGCAAAGACCACCGCAAGTACAGATTCCTGCCTTTACTTTTTTAGGATCAAAATATATCTTTTCGCGGGGACCGGCTTTCTGCAAAAGATTTGTCTTATCAACAGAATTTGGCTCGTCTTTGCTAAAAACATTGATTCTATTTCTTACAAAAGAATCATCGCGCACATAATTCGCGCATGCACCGCCCACAACTGTTGACAATTGAATTGGTGAATTAAACTTGCAAGGACCTAACTGTTCAACCGAAAAATCGTAATCTTTTGCCTGACTCATTTTTGCTCCTAGGATACGCCGCAGCATAAAACACGGCATAAAAAACTTTGCTCTATCTAAATAAAGATATACAGAATCAACATTTTTTTCAATCATTTTCTTGACCCAATTTGCTTATGCCCTTATTTTTTATAGTAGGAAATTTGAATTTTTTTTTCACGACAGAAGTAAAAGCGCAGGCAGAATTCGTGATTTGCGAAGATTTTGGTCGATTGAACCAATTAAAGTGCGTAGCACCCAAACTCTTACAAGCGAAGCGCGAGACCAACCATCTGGAGCAAATTGCGAATCTGCCGAAAGCGATTATTCTGATTTATCAAAAAAATTAAAATTTCCTGATATAATTCACTCGATGGAGAACCTTATGAAAATCTCGAAAATTTTGGCTTCTGTTTTTGCGGGAATCGCGCTTATTGCAGGTGTTTCTTCCTGCAACATATACAACAATCTAGTTGAGCTTGACGAGCAGGTTTCGGCTCAATGGGCGCAGGTTGAAAACCAGTACCAGCGAAGGTATGACCTGATTCCAAATCTTGTTTCAACAGTAAAAGGCGCGGCAAGCCACGAAACGGAACTTTACACACAAGTTGCGGAGGCACGGGCAAAAGCAGGCGGAGTGATAAAAGTTGACTCAAACATTCTAGAGGACGAGGAAAAATTCGCGGAGTTCCAGAAAGTGCAGGATTCATTAGGCGGAGTTTTGCAAAGACTTCTTTCTGTAACAGAAAATTACCCGGAACTAAAGACAAACCAGAATTTTCTTGCGCTGCAGGATGAGCTGGAAGGAACAGAAAACCGCATTTCAACAGAAAGAAAAAGATACAACGACCTTGCGCAAAGATACAATGCCACAATCAGAAAATGGCCGGGAGTTGTAATCGCAGGAAAAATGAACTTTAAGGCAAAACCTTATTTTACAGCGGCAACACAGGCAGCGACAGCACCGGCAGTTCAGTTCTAAAAATCAGCGGACAGCCAGATTAAAATCCAGGGGCACAAATGACAAAGAAGTATCTTTTGAAAAAAATAAGACTTTCAGATTCTGACATGGAAGAAATCAAGAATGTGGTAAAAAAAGCGGAGTCAAAGACAAGCGGAGAAATTGCGCTGGCCTTGACCGCAGAAAGCGAGCATTACTCTTTCTGGGAACTTTTGGCCTCAACGTACCTTGCGGCTTTTATCTTTATAATTCTGATTCCGTTCGCCTCAAAAATCTCGGCTCTGTACGAAAAATTTTTCTGGGGCTGTCCGACTTGGCTTCTTCCGGCTTTTTATGGAATTGCGACTCTGGCAACAATTGTCTTTGGATTTTACTTTGCGAACATTCCGTTTATTGACAGGATAATAATCCCAAAAAACATAAGAAATCAGGCTGTAACAAACCGCGCGTTCAGACATTTCGCGCAAAGCGGCGTTTACGAAACAAAGGAACATTCCGGAATTCTGATTTTTGTATCTTACCTTGAAAAACAAGTGCGAATCGTGGCAGATTCTGGAATCGCCCGGAAAATTCCCCAGGATTTATGGAACATAATCGCAGACGACCTTTCACTTGGAATCAAATCCGGAAAAACAAAAGATGGATTTATTGCGGCCGTAGAAAAATGCGGAGAACTTCTTGCAGAAAATTTTCCGGCAGAAAAAGAAAACCCTAACGAACTTTCAGACGGACTTGAAATTCTGGAGGACTAAAGTGAAAAAATTGAATTTTAGGCGAAATTTCCTTTTTGCGTTAATTGCGGCTGTTTTTGCGTACAGTTCTTTTGCGGCAAAAGTTCCGGCGCTCACAGGAAGAGTTGTTGACAATGCGGACATAATAAACAGAAAAGATACGGAAGAAATAAATTCATATCTTGAAAACCTTGAAAATTCAACCGGTGCGCAAGTTGCAGTTCTTACGGTAGAGTCTTTGGATGGCGAATCTATTGAAGATTTTTCAATGAAAGTTGCAGAAAACTGGAAGCTCGGACAAAAAGATAAAGACAACGGCGTACTGATTACAGTTGCGCTAGAAGAACGCAAAATCAGAATCGAAGTCGGCTATGGACTTGAAGGAACTTTGACCGACACAAAATGCGGCTTAATCCAAAGAAATGTAATGATTCCGGAATTCAGAAACGGCGACTATTCAGAAGGAATTTTAAAAGGCGTTAAAAACATCGCGGGGCTTCTCTCTTCAGACGAAGAGCTCGTTTCAAAAAGCGTCCTGGAAGAATCCGAAAAAGACAATTCTTACATGGGAATTTTATACGGCTTCCTGTGGGTTTTTGGCTGGTTCATACTTTTTTCATGCATAGCAAGCGGAAGAAGCAACCACTTTTTGCCGTGGATTATCTTTACAAGCGCATACAGAAGCACCCACCGCGGCAGCTCAGGCAGAAACAGTTCAACGGACAACTTTTTCAGCGGCAGCCACAGTTCATTTGGCGGAAGCAGTCATTTTGGCGGCGGAAGCCACTTTAGCGGTGGCGGAGGACATTTTGGCGGCGGCGGCTCTTCCAGCGGGTGGTAAAATCCTATAATCACGAAATCTTGACGACTTTTTTATTATCCGAGAAATGTGTTTTGCGGTCAAGTTTTTTGACAATTATCATCCGCTGGTTTAAAATGAAC
>CAVGBY010000033.1:13313-19542 GCA_963627355.1 uncultured Prevotella sp.
GGTATAAAAGTGAAAAAAATATTCGCAACTCTGTTTTTTATTATGGCAAGTTTGATTTTTGCGCAGAACCTGGGCGGCGGCAAAAAAAATTCTTTTGAATTCAAGATTGCAGACCTAGTGGACAAGGGATTTTATGATGAAATCAAAATCAGAAACGAAAGTTCCTATAATCTCAAAAATATTCAGATTAAAATTTCAATCAATGGAAAAAGCATAGAACTTCTTCCGATTGCACGCCTTCTGCCTGGAAACTCCACAAACTTTGACGGAAAACAAGACGATGATATGCACGATGAACTTAGGCACTTTTTTGGAAGTGACGGAAAACTCAACAAGACAAACCCGAACAGCATAACTTTTGACATTGACCTTGGCGACAGCAACGAAAAAACGTCTGTAAAGGATTTTTACATTAAAAACAAGGACTTATACTTCCTCGTTGAAGACAACCCCGATCATAAAGTCTCCGCCCAAACCACAGACGGCTCCGCAAAAATCGTAACAATCGACGGAAAAAAATACATACTCGTAGACGACAAGGCTTTTGAGATTCAGTAAGGGGGGGGGGGAAAACCTCCGCCGGGAGAAGAACACGGAAAATGAAATCTGTGTTGATAATTGGTTGACAATTCGTTGTTTTTGACAATTGAATAACTCTGTTTTATAATCAAGCAATACTAATAAAAGAGGTAAAAAAATGAAAAAAATATTTTCTTTAATTTGTGTGTTAAGCGCGCTTATCTGCGGAGCAATTTTCACAGGATGCGATGCCGATGACAACGATTTTATCGCTCCAAAGAATACTTGGGTTTATAGAGCAAAATCGAACAGTGACCATTCAATTGAGTATAAATGGACAAGTTCTGATGAAAATGAGAAAACAATCAATTTTGATGTATATGTAAATTATGCAACAGAAAGTGATACCTTAAGTTTTAAAAGCGACGGTACAGCAGAAGTTTCAGAAGGTTTGAACGTAGTCCTTGTTCCGGATTTAACAACTGACGAAGCAAAATCAAATATTACAGAACTTGTAAAAGATGCCACAAACATAGAAAATATTTGCTTTTTCAAAGCATTTGGAACAAAGGCCAGTGCAGAAACAACAAGTGCAAAAACAACAAGTACAGAAACAACAAGTACAGAAAAAGAAATAAACATATCCTCAACAGTGTGGACATTAATATACAACTTTAACAAATTTGACAAATACACAGAAAAACAATTTTCTTAAGTCACATCAGAGCTTACTCTAGTAGACGGAAGCACCAATTTGAATTTAAAGAGAATCCTTTACAACATAATTGGTGAAAAACTTTTTGCAGATAACTAAACTAATAAAAAAATAACCACATAAAGCCAAAGATTGAATTTGCTTCAATTTTTGGCTTTTTTTATATATTTGAACCGCAACATCTACAAATCAGGTTTCATGGAGGCTTTATGATTACAAAATCCGTTGACATTGACAAAAGACAATTATTCATAACTTCTTTAGAAAAATGGCGAAAAAAAGCCTATAATGATTTTTTTTCAGAGTTCCAAATCACAAATGAAGAAATTGATTCAATCTTTGCAAGAGAAAAAGACACAGAGACTCTCATAAGACATCAACAACTTTTCTAACCTTATGACCGAAAACTGGTTTGAGGAATAATTCCCTGAAAGAAAAATCACTAAAACCTCAATATATTTATCAATTAGAAAAAAATCGCTATAATCTTTGCTATGTCTGGTTTTTATGATTTTTATGATGTGGTTGTAGTTGGCGCAGGACACGCTGGAATAGAGGCTTGCCTGGCGGCGGCCAGAATGGGGCTAAAAACGCTTGTTGTAACGCAATCCCCGGACGCAATAGGACGAATGAGCTGCAATCCTTCAATTGGCGGCATTGCAAAAGGAAATATTGTCCGCGAGATTGACGCGCTTGGCGGCGAGATGGGAAAACTTATTGACCGCTCCATGATTCAGTTCAGAATGTTAAACAAAAGCCGGGGACCTGCGGTTCAGGCACCTAGAAGCCAGGCGGACAAAATCACATATTCACAGATTGCGCGAAAAACCCTGGAATCCACTCCGAACCTTTTTACGCTGATGGACACGGTCATCGATATTCTTACAACAGAAAGCTCAACAGAAATGCCGCCAGACTCAGACAGTTCTGCTGAAATAGGAACAATTCCAGGCGAAAAAAGAGGAAACCTGGACAAAAATCCAGCAGGCGAAAAAAGACTGAAAGTCACAGGAATTGTCACAGAGCGCGGGCGGATTATCCCTTGCCGTGCGGTAGTTCTTACGACAGGAACTTTTTTAGGCGGCAGAATTTTTATCGGTGAATACGACGCGCCCTGCGGAAGAATCGGAGAGCCGGCTGCCTATGGACTTACAGAAAGCCTGCACAAACTCGGGTTTACAACAGGAAGGCTAAAAACCGGAACTCCGCCAAGAATCTTAAAGTCCACGATTGACTTTTCCAAACTTGAAATAAACAACGGTGATGACGAGATTATTCCTTTCAGTTTTGATGACGAAAAAGTTGAACGGCCGCTTGTTCCTTGCCACATTGTCTACACAAACAATGAAACCCACAAAATTATCCGCGAAAATATCGGAAGAAGTCCACTCTACAGCGGAAAAATCAGCGGAGTAGGTCCACGGTACTGTCCGAGCATTGAAGACAAGGTAATGCGCTTTGCAGAACGCGAGCGGCACCAGATTTTTGTTGAACCGGAAGGTCTTGAAACAGACGAAATGTACATGAATGGATTTTCATCATCTTTGCCGGAATGTGTGCAGGATGCCTTTATGCGCACAATGCCAGGTTTTGAGCACGCAGTTCAAAGCAGACCGGGTTACGCAGTTGAATACGATTATGTTGAGCCGACACAACTTTATCCTTCTCTTGAGACAAAACGCGTTTCCGGACTTTTTGACGCAGGGCAGATAAACGGAACCTCCGGTTATGAGGAAGCGGCCGGACAGGGAATTATCGCCGGAATCAATGCGGGTCTTTATTCCCGCGAACACAAAGATTTTTGCGGTCCCCTCTGCGAAATTCCGCACGACCTGAATGGAACTCCAACCAGCATGGAACCGGGAACATTCTGCACAAAAGCAGTTCTTAACGCCGCCGAACAAAAACGTTTCCACGAAATAAGCGAAAATATCAACGCACGGCTTAACGATTTTGAAAACCAGACCCAAAAACAAGCCGGTTTTGCGCATTTTTACGATATTCCAGAATGGAAGCCTCTTGTTCTTGGCCGCGACGAAGCCTATATCGGAGTTCTTATTGACGATTTGGTAACACTTGGAACAAAAGAACCGTACAGAATGTTCACCGCACGCGCGGAATACCGCCTAAAACTTAGACACGACACCGCTGACCAGCGTCTTACAAGATACGCATTTGAAGCGGGGCTAAAGACAAAGGCTCAACTGGAAAAAATCGAGGCAAAATACGCGCAGATAGACGAAATTGTCGCCCTTCTTTTAAAAAAGCCGCAGACTGAAAATCCAGGCTATCCAGAAAAAATCTGGACAGAAGCGCAGATTGAATTCAAATACAAATATTACATTGAAAAACAGGACAAGCGCATTGAAAAAATGCACAAAATGGAAAACGTAAAAATCCCGGCAAATTTTGACTATGGGGCAATTCCTTCGCTAAGCGCAGAAAGCCGCAACAAACTAGAAAAAGTACGGCCTTTGACGCTGGGGCAGGCAGAACGAATCAGCGGAATACGGAATTCGGATATTATGCTGTTAATGGTGTATTTGCGTTAGCAAAGCAAACGCAAATATCCAATTCATCAAAAAACTGCGCCACTGATCGTTTTCCTCAGGTGTATTTGCGTTAGCAAGCAAACGCAAATATCCAATTCATCAAAAAACTGCGCCACTGCTCGTTTTCCTCAGGTGTATTTGCGTTAGCAAGCAAACGCAAATATCCAATTCATCAAAAAACTGCGCCACTGATCGTTTTCCTCAGGTGTATTTGCGTTAGCAAAGCAAAAGCAAATATCGAGTTTTGTTGATTTAGTAAAGAAATTGAATGTACTCCCAGTCAAAAATCAAGTATTGGCTATGGTGAAGTGTTTTTTGTTGAAAAATTATTTGCGGTTTTACTTCGTAAAATCCTCAATAATTCTTTTATGCAATTCAACAAAAATCCGCAGAACATAAATGTTCTGTTTCGCGAGTTTTCTAGCGAAAACCCGCCACTTCAAGGACGCCAAACTTGCCTTTTTCCTTCGCGTCCATTCAATTTATTCCTTCAGAAATAAACTCGCCCTTTTGCCCTATTTCACATTCCGCAGAACATCCACAATGTGTGTGCCTGCGCCTAAAAGTTCGGGGTGTTCGCTTATGGAAATCGTGTAATCTATAAAAAGTCTGAACGTTTCTTCATCCATTGCGTTAAGCTGCGTGCGCATATAATCCGCGGCGCCTTCCTGACTGAATATTTTTACGCGCTCAAGCCCGGATTTTTGCTGGATTTCATTTATATCCTCCAGCCGAATGTAACTGTACAAATCTTCCGGGGCCGTAACACATTTAAAATCCTTAGAAACTGCACCCTGCTCAAAAAGTTCTTTTATCTTGTTTTTTCCAAAGCAATACTGAATCACAGCGTAATCGTTTAAAATGTACGCGGCAAAAATTATTCCGTCTTTTTTTGTAGCACGCTTTATCTGATTTAAGGCCGCCAGCCGCTCTTCCTGCGTATGCAGATGATACATCGGACCAAAACAGATTGTAATGTCAAACTTATTTTCTTCCAGAAACGAAAGGTCAAGCGCGTTCCCCTGCCACGTCCTGATTTTTTCATGCTTTGAACGCAAAACCTCAAGATTCCGCGGAACAAGCTCAACAGCAGTAACCTCGTGCCCAAGATGGCAAAGTTCAACCGAATACCGCCCGGTTCCAGCCCCGACATCCAGAATTTTCAGATTTTTGCGTCCGTCAATCATCTTTTGAATGTGATGCATGCTCGTGGAAAACTCCACAAGCCCATGACGCGTCTTAAGCCTGTGCTCCTCGTTGAATTTATTGTAGTACTTTTCGATATTCGTCATATTTTTCGTCAACTTTGCCGCACCAGGTCACTTTTTCAGAATCCGGCATATAAGTTGCGTTAAATCCGTTCTTAATCAAAGTTTTTATATCTTCAAGGGAAAAATTCGCCTCACTGTAAAGCTTGTACAACTCATCGCAGAGCGAAACTTTAAAGAAAACCGGGTCATCCGTGTTCACCGTAACAAAAAGTCCGCGGTCAAAGAATTTGCGGATTGGATGCTCAGCGATTGATTTTACATATTTTTTTGTAAAAACATTGCTTGTAGGGCAAACTTCAAGAACAATTCTGCGTTCCTTTAAAGTTTCCATAAGTTTTTCGTCCTGAACAGAAGAAATGCAGTGTCCAACCCTGTCAACATGAAGAAGGTCTATAGCCTCCCAGACAGATTCAGGTCCCACATCCTCGCCCGCATGTGCGACAACCTTGTATCCTTCTTTTTTGGCAAGCTCAAAAACCGGCGCATAGTCACGGCAAGGTCCTTTTACCTCCGCGCCGCCAAGCCCGATTCCAATAATATTTTCGCTCGGGAATTCCTTCAGCAAAGAATAATTGCTCATCGCATTCTCAAGCCCAAAAGTCCGGCTTACATCCATCAAAAGTTTTACGGTAATTCCGTGCTTTCGCTTGATTTCCGCAATTTTTTTATCAAAGACCTTCACCATCTCTTCATATTTAAAGCCATTTTTAAGGAACGAAGTAGGAGCAAAGAACGCCTCTGTGTAGACAATCCCGTTTTCAACAAGATATTTCGCCAAATCATCAAAAATATAGTCAAAATCCTGAACAGAAGTATAAAGCTGCTGAATTTTTATAAACGCCTGAATAAAACCATTCAAATCATCATAGGTAAAAAGTTCCTTTATCTCCTTTTCAGAGATTTCAGTTCCCTTATTTTTTTTGTACAAAGCCTTTATCGAATCAATTGAAGGTACTGCTTCAATATGGATATGAATTTCCGCCTTTGGAACAGCTTTTATTAATTTATAAAATTCTTCTTTGTCCATAATCGTCTCCAGAAATTTTCCTATTGTAACTATCGGCAGATTTTCCCATTAACTTGAACTTTTTTCAAGAAATAAAAATCCAGTGGCTATCAGTTTTAAATCACACATTTAAAAATTTTGCAACAAAAATACTTTTTAAAATTTG
>CAVGBY010000034.1:0-13817 GCA_963627355.1 uncultured Prevotella sp.
AACTGCATTACGACATTTTTCAACGGACCATTCTGTCGCAGCGGGGAGACTTTTTATATACCACCAGAAAATTCCAAAACCAGGATCGATGCGCAAAGAATATTCTGTAAAATCATCAGATTTTGTCTGCTGACCAAACATAAGATAAACCGCGTCATTCAGGATTCTTAAGAAATCTTTGTAGGTTTTTGACCAGTCTGAATAATCTTTGCAAAGAGTTTCCAGTTGGAACAGAATCTGCTCTTTTAAAGCAATATCTGATTTTTCAACCCACGTTTTTTCTATTAAAAGTTTTAAATTTTTATTAAAACTTTCAACCAGTTTTGTTTCATCTGATGCCGTAAATGAACCGGCGAATCCGAACATTGCCGCAATTTTTTCAACATCAGAATCATTGTTTTCATCAGTGCTTGTAAAAGCCTTAACAGATTTTACTGTTTCGGCATCAATAAATCCTTCGATAAGGTTTTCTACCTTGTTAGAAATAGCCATATCAAGATAATAGTTTTTTCAGGCGTTTTTTACAAGTGGCTTGACTGCTTTATATTTTACCTTGCGGCGTCCATTGTGGCGGCTGCAATATTCATTGTTTTTGTGACATCATCGCCATCCCAAATTCCAGATACGGCCGGTCCCATGCATTGCCAGAATCTTCCAAGTTGAATGATTGTTGGCATTGGTTTTGAATATTTAAGCTGCTCTGCAATTGCTTTTGAATATTCATCTTCAATTTGAATGTCTTTTCGTGGCGGAATCTGGTCAGTCATTTTAAATCTTTTTTGGAGCATTTCTTTTGAAGTTATAAATTTTGCAAATTCTTTTGCTTCTTCTGGATGTTCTGAATATGAGCTTACAAACGCAAGTCTTACTCCAGAAAACGATGAGGCTGGTTTGTCTTTTCCTGGAAATTTTGGAAGCGTTGAAAGCCCAAAATTCATTCCGGCGTTTTTAAATTCGTTGATTTTCCATGAACCTGTGATAATCATCGGTGAAGCGCCGGAGCGGAACGAGGCATGGCAAAAATCCCGGGAAGCGTCTGCGGCTGGAACATTCAGGACTAGAGTTCTAAGTTTCTGGAAATACTTCATTCCTTCAATTGCCTGCGGGCTGTTCAAATTATGCTGTTTCGGATTATCACCGTTTGGTCCGAACAAAGCAGCTCCAAAACTGTCCAGGAACATGAATGAATAATATGGGTCTGTAACCGCCCAGGAAAGAGCGAATCTGTTTTCAAGTTGAACATTCCATTTTTGTGCGTAAGAAATTATTTCTTCCCAAGTTGTCAACGGCTTTTTTAGAATATCCTTGTTATAGAAAAGAACGTAAGTTTCTGCTCCAAGCGGATAACCGTAAACAACGCCGTCAAAAGCCGCGGCTTTTTTAGCAAGACTGAAAAAATCCTTCATATATTCATCCGCGTCATCAACAGGAAGAATGTGGTTTCCGGCAACAAGAGCGCCAATGTGGTCATGAGGGGCAACAAAGACATCCGCTCCTACTCCAGCGGGCCCGTCAAGTTCAATCTTGTTTCTTGCGTCGGTAGATTCAACAGGCTCGTAACGGATTTTTACCTTTGGGTTTATTTTTCTGAATTCTCTTATTGCGTATTGAATATAACTTTGCTCAGTTCCAGAAGATTCCCAGACTTTAAGTTCTGTCCTTTTTTCTGCTCCAAAAATCAGGCTTGAAATAAAAGTTGTAAAAAACAATGAAATGATAAATTTTCTCATTAGTAACTCCTAAATATTATAGTAAGATAATAACATTTTTTGATTTTTGCAAATTTTGTTTTTTTTGGGGTAAAAAACTTCCCTCCTTGTTAAACTCCGAAAAAAACTATAAATTCAACTTAATTTTACATTTGTGATGAAACGGCAGATTCCACGGAACACGCTTTTCTAATGATGCTAAGGCGCGCTAGAAAATAACATTTGCAAGTAAATGAATAAAATTTATTTGGAGCTTGTTATGAACAGGTTTGTCAAGCGTTATTTTGTTGACGCGATGAGTGGAATGGCGCAGGGGCTTTTTGCGTCTTTGCTGGTTGGAACTATTATCCGTACCTTGGGGCAGCAGCTTCTTAGGCTTGGGGTAAATCCTATTTTTCAATTTTTGGTTGACGCTGGCTCGTTTTGTTGTGAAAGTCATGTTGTCGGCGCGGCGATGGCTGTTGGAATCGGCTTTGCGATGGGCGTTCATGGGCTTGTTCTGTTCAGCCTGATTACGGTTGGGGCCACGGCAAATACTTTAGGTGGCGCCGGCGGGCCTTTGGCTGTTCTGATTATTGCGGTTATTGCCGCCGAAGTTGGAATGGCTGTAAGCAAAAAGACAAAAGTTGATATTCTTGTTACTCCGATTGTTACAATTCTTGCTGGATGTCTTGTTGCGGTTCTGTGCGCAAAATATATCGGGATTGCCGCCAGTTGGGTTGGAAAATTAATCATGCTTACAACGGAGCTTCATCCTTTTGTTATGGGAATTTTTGTTTCGGTTGTAGTTGGTGTTGCGTTGACGCTTCCTATTTCTTCTGCGGCGATTTGCGCGGCGCTTGGACTTACAGGGCTTGCAGGCGGTGCGGCTGTAGCAGGTTGCTGTGCTCAGATGGTTGGCTTTGCGGTGATGAGTTTTAGGGAAAACCGATGGGGAGGAATTCTTTCGCAAGGACTTGGAACTTCAATGCTTCAGATGCCGAATATTGTGAAAAACCCTAAAATCTGGATTCCTGCGACATTGACAAGTGCTATTACCGGACCTATTTCAACGTGTTTTTTTAAGATGACAATGAACGGAGCGGCTGTTTCTTCTGGAATGGGAACTTGCGGTCTGGTTGGCCAGATTGGCGTGATTACCGGATGGTTCAGTCCAAGTACCCAGGCGGTTGACTGGGCGGTTCACAAGGCTGAAAAAACTGGAATGGCTGCGGAACAGATTGCCCAGATTTCTCAGGAAACTTTGGCAGTTCATCCTGGATTTTTTGAATGGTTTGGACTTTTGATGGTCTGCTTTATTCTTCCGGGCGTTATTTGCTGGGCGTTGTCATTGCTTCTTAGAAAAATCAACTGGATAAAAGACGGTGATTTAAAATTGCCAGAGTAAAATTTACTGCAACAGATTTTGCAATGTGATATGCTATTTTTATCATGGAAAATAAATCTCTTATAAAAATAAATAATTGCAGAATTGAAAATTCAAAAGGCACGGCTATTTCGAATTTCAGCTGGGAAATGAAAACTGGCGAAGCATGGCTTGTTGTCGGCCCGAACGGCGGCGGCAAAGCGGATTTTCTTCAGGCGTTGGACGGAGGGTTCGGTCTTAAGATTGTTCCGAATCTTCCGAAAGATGGGAAAAATGTTCCACTTTATTCAAATCTTTTTGAAGATTCTGTTGAGTCTGTTTCGCTGGAGCGGGCTGCCCGGGTTATTCAGGAAGAGCGTGATGAGGATGAAAGTGAATTTATAGAAGGCGGCGTTGACCACGGACGCACCGGACGCATTTTTATTGCGGAAGGAGTTGTCGGAAAAATAAAAAAAGGTTCAGAGCCGCCTTCGGTTTGCGGTGAACTGGATGCTTATCCGGAGATAAAGCTTTGCGGCGTGGAAAAAATCCTTGACCGCGGCATAAAATATATGTCCACAGGCGAAATCCGCCGAACTCTTCTTGCCCGCGTGCTGGTTTCCCGGAAAAAACTTTTGCTTTTAAGCGACCCTTTTGCAGGTCTGGATGTTGAAAGCCGTGCTATACTTCTTGATTTTTTTGACACAATCGCAGGCAAGCAGCTGAATGACAGTAAGAATGATTCAATTTTTCCTCGTATTATTCTGAGCATGGAACGGTATGTTGAAATTCCTGCCGCAATTACAAATGTGATTGAATTTACAGACGGAAAAATTTCTTTTTGCGGAAAAAAATCTGATTACGAGAAGATTATTGCAGAAAAAAACAAGGAAAACGAAAAAAATAGAAAGGCGAACTATGAAAAATTTGCCGCGACGGTAAAAAAACTTAGCAATGATGTGAATATCGTTATGGGCGTTGAAAATTATCAGCCGGAAAACGATATTCTTGTTGAAATGCACAATGTGAATGTAGGTTGGGATGACCACAAAGTTCTACGCGATTTAAGCTGGACTTTAAAGCAGGGCGAGCATTGGCTTATCCGCGGTTCAAATGGCTCTGGAAAAACTACATTGCTTGAGCTTATTACCGGCGACAATATGCAGGTTTTCAGCAATGACATAAAAATTTTCGGTGCGCCGCGCGGTTCTGGCGAGACAATCTGGGAAATAAAACACAGGCTAGGAATTGTTTCTTACCGTTTGCATGTTGAATACAGAATGTTGGGCGGAACTTCTTTGCGTGATGTTATTATAAGCGGATTCCACGATTCTATTGGAATGTATGAAATTCCGACTGATGTAGAAATAGCTGCCGCGGAGGAATGGTTAAAACTTGGTGGATTTGAAGGCCGAGGCGGGGAATCTTTTGGTGATTTAAGTTATGGCGAGCAGCGGGCAATTCTTATTCTTAGGGCCGCGGTAAAATGTCCGCCGATAATGATTCTTGATGAGCCATGCCATGGACTTGACGAGCAGATGCGTCAGAAAACGCTTGACTTGCTTGAACTTATTGCAGAGCTTGGAACAACAACGTTTTTGCATGTAACGCACGAGCAGAGCGAAGTTTTAAAATGTGAAAAGCACGTGCTTGAACTTCACCCGAATGAAGAGCCGATGTATAAAATTCTTGAGCAGTAAGATTGGTTTTGTTTATGAAAAAATTTCTTTTACTTTTGTTGCTTTTTTGCGCAGTTTTTAGTGCTGCGGCCAAAGAAAAAAAATCTCCGGAAAGTCCGAAAAATCAAAGAAAAGTCGCATACAGACAAAAAACAGTTTCTGGCGAGCCTGTTGAAATGCAGGAAATCTGGGGCTGGGTGATGCAGAGCCGTTTTTATGAATTTGACAACGATTTGCCGCTTACTGATGTCGGATTTTTTGCCGCGGAAGTTGACTGCTACGGAAATCTTACGAATGTTCCAGACAGAAGCAAACTTGCGAATTTTCCAGGACGGGTTCATCTTGTGCTTGTCTGCGACAGCAAAAGCCTGACACATTTTGTTCTTGACCCGAAATTTGGAATTACAGACAAGATGATAAAAGAAATTATGCAGGCGGCAGAACCTTTTGACGGAATCAATGTTGACTATGAGCTGATTCCTGGAAAAGACGGACAGAACTTTTTAAATTTTCTTGGAAAACTTAAAGCAGAATGTAAAAAATCTGAAAAAATGCTTACTGTTTGTGTTCCTGCCCGTATAAAAACGATTAGCGATGATATTTTTCCGTATAAAAAAATTGCGGCGTTGGCGGACAGAGTTATGATTATGGCTTACGATGAGCATTGGTCTTCTAGCCAGCCAGGTCCGATTGCTTCTATGAATTGGTGTGAAAAAATTGTTGATTATGCGGTGACAGTTATTCCGCAGGAAAAGCTTGTTATGGGCTTGCCTTTTTACGGAAGAAGCTGGGCAAACGAAAAGCCGGCGCAGGCATGGTATTTTGAAGGCGTGAACAGAATTATTGATGAATATAAATCCGGCCGTGTAACCTACATAAACGACATTCCGAATGTTGAGGTAACAATTAAAGTGAAATCGGATTTTTGGTTTGAGGATGCATATTCAACCGTTGCAAAAATGCGGCTTTACAAAAATTTTAACGTGAACAAAATTGCATTCTGGCGAATCGGGCAGGAAGACAAATCAGTCTGGCAATGGCTTAAAATCGAAGAAAATGATGCGGAGAATAAATGAGTTAATCGACGCAAATTTGCGGTGATTAACTTGATTTTTCACCGCAAATGGTTAAACTCTATTTATGTATATTTGGGAATATTCTGAGTGGCCTAATTTTTTTTATAATGAGAAAGAGATTGCTTCGGTTCTTGAAGAATGTCATATAGAACAGGGAAAACTTCTTTCTAAGATGGAAATTTTGGGAATTTCAGAAAAAGAAGAAAAAATTCTTTCTATAATTACAAGTGATATTATAAAATCCAGTGAAATTGAAGGATATATTCTGAATAAAGAGCAAGTTCGTTCTTCAATTGCGCGCCGACTTAGAATTCAGACATCAGGGCTTGTAAATTCAGATAGAAATATTGATGCAGTTGTAGAAATGATGCTGGATGCAACCCAAAATTATGAACAACCTCTTACAGAAGAGCGTCTTTTTGCTTGGCATGCATGTCTTTTTCCAACTGGCTACAGCGGAATGTATAAAATTGATGTTGGCAAGTACCGGCAAAATCCGATGCAAGTTGTTTCTGGTGGAATCGGACTAGAAAAAGTATATTATGAAGCTCCGAAACCTGAACAAGTTTCGTTTGAAATGCAGAAATTCTTGGAATGGATTAATTCAGATTTTAGTGATGGTTTGATAAAAAGCGCAATTGCCTACTTGTGGTTTGTAACGATTCATCCTTTTGATGATGGAAATGGACGTATAGCCAGAACGATTTCGGATATGCTTTTGTGCCGCAGCGATAAATCTAACCTGCGTTTTTATAGTATGTCCACTCAGATAATGAATGAAAAAAATGATTATTATTCTATTCTTGAAAGGACTCAAAAAGGAAGTCTTGATATTACAGAATGGATAAAATGGTTTTTGAATTGTGTCTTAAAGGCCATAAGGGCAAGTTTTGACCAGACTTGTTCAATTTTAAAGAAATATGCTTACTTAAAATCTATAGAAAATATTTCATTAAATGAACGCCAGCGGCTGATGATACAGAAATTATTGGATGTTTCTTGGTATGGAGTTTTAAATACTTCAAAATGGGCAAAAATTGCAAAATGTTCTAGCGACACGGCATTGCGCGATATTTCTGATTTGATAAAAAAAGGAATTCTTGAAAAAGAGGCGACTAGTGGTGGTCGTAGCACAAACTATAAAATCAGAAAATAAAAAAAGTTCATCCAGAGAACACGGCGTTTTTAGGCGGCCGGCTGGATGAACTTTTTTTTTGGTTTGGTCTGTTAGAACTTATTTTTTAGTGAAAGTTCCAAAAGGAGAGTCTGTATCATTGATTTTTATGATTACGACCATTGTCTTTCCGTCTTCTGAAATTGTTCCAGTGCCAGTTGTTTCGTAAGTAACTAACTTTGTAGAGTCCTTACCTAACATACCTTCAGCTACTTTTGTTACGTTTATTTTTATTGTAACGTCTGATTTTGTTGTATCACCTTCGTAAGTTCCAACTACCAAAGTATATTCAGACGCTGAAACTGCGAAAGAGTTGTCTTCATAGCAAACGATTCGAGTAGGGGTATCATCTTCCGCCGCAATCCATTCTGTAACAACTGCTGGAGAATCGTCGTCATCATCTTTACAAGACATTGCTGTAAATGCCATACAAATTGCAAAAAGTGCAAAACCAATTTTTTTTAATGCTTTCATAAAACATCCCTGTCCGAGTTAAAACCCAGATCCTTTTTTAGATTTGTCTAAAAAAATAGACGTGTCATCCTACCCCCCCCCATTTTTTTGTCAAGTAGTTGTTTTATTTTGGCTGCGTTATGGATTGGAAGGGCTGCGAAGCAGTAGTTTTTGCCGCAGGTAAAAACTATGAGCCGCGGTTAGTCGGCGAACCCTGGAAAGCCAGACCAAAAGCAAACGTCAGTTTGCGTTGGGAACGCCCGATAATTGCTAACAATGAATGTTTTTGATATATTTAGGCTATGAGTGAAAAAATTGAAAATTGCCCTTGTGGTTCGGGAAAAAAATACAGTGAATGCTGTGAACCAATTATTAAAGGAACTGTAAAAGCCGCTACTCCGGAAGCGTTGATGAGAGCGCGTTATTCGGCTTATGTCGCGCACGAGATTGATTTTATTGTTGATTCTTGCGAGGAAGGTGAAGGAATTGCTGATATTGATAAGCAGGCTACGGAAGACTGGAGCCGACAGTCAATTTGGCAGGGATTGCATATTCTTAGAACAGAAGAAAAAGATGATGAAGGCGTGGTTGAATTTATCGCTGACTACACAATGAAACATCTTGTTGAGCATCATCACGAGATTGCTGGTTTTAAGAAGATTAACGGTGAATGGAAATATGTTGCCGGAAATATCATTACAGAAACCGTAAAACGCGACGGCGCAAAAATCGGTAGAAATGATCCGTGTCCTTGCGGAAGTGGAAAGAAATATAAAAAATGCTGCGGTAAATAAAGGGCAACTCTGAAAATTGCAATTTTTAGAGGCTTCCTAAAAAGAAAAAATGACTGCATTTTTGGTGAATTGAATAAATGTCTGAAAAAATTATTACTGGTTTTCATGCGATAGAGGAACGTGTTTTAAAGGCAAAGGATGCCGGAAAAAACGCAGGAAAAGAAGCGGTAAAAGAAGACGCCGGAAAAAATAATGTGTGCGGTGGAATGCGTATTGTTTACAGCAAGATTGGGCCGCGCGTGAAAAAAATTCTGGCGGCGGCAAAAGAGGTGGGAATTCCTTGTTCGCAGGGGGAAGACCGTGACCTTGACCGCATGGTTCAAAGTCTGCCGGAAACTAGCCGTGAACACCGCGGTATTGTTCTTTGTGTGAGCGGTGAAAACGCAAAATCTGCGAATCTTGTTGATTTTGATGAATGGTTGAGCGCCGCTAGGGCAAAATCTGAAGATGAGCGGCAGGTTGTTGTTGTTCTGGATTCAATCACCGATCCGCATAATGTTGGCGCGATAATACGAAGCTGCGACCAGTTCGGCGCAAGTCTGGTTGTTTTGCCGGAGCGGCGTGGAATAAAAGATGTTGATTCAAATGAGGTGATTGCGCGAAGTTCTGCCGGTTCTGTTGCCTGGGTCCCGGTTGCGGTTGTTAATAATCTTGTAAGGGCGGTTCAAAAGCTAAAGGAAAACGGATTTTGGGCTTACGGTGCGGATGCCGGCGGTGAAAACGTTACAAAATTAAAATTTGCCCCCCGTTCTGTGGTTGTTATGGGCAGCGAAGGTTCCGGTATCAGCCGGCTTCTTGAATCTGAATGTGACACAATTGTTTCTATTCCGACTTGTGGAAAAATTGATAGTTTAAATGTTTCTGTTGCTGCCGGAGTTTTGCTTTACGAAAATTACAGACAGAGTAATAATTAAAATATGGATGAAAATAAGAAAACTGTGGTTGCCGTTACTGGTTCAGACGGCGCGATGGGTGGCGAGGTTGTAGCGCATCTGCTTGCCTCGAAAAAGAATTTTGAGTTAAGACTTTTTGTATATAATCACGTAAAACATTACAGGGCTTTTTTTAAGCATCTTTTGAAAAAAGGGCGTGGACGTATTACGATTGTGAAGGGCGACCTTGGAAATTACGATGATGTTGAGCAGCTTGTTTCCGGCGCGGACTACGTGATTCACTGCGGTGCGGTTATTCCGCCAAAAGCTGACCATAATCCTGAAAACACAATAAGAACGAATTTTGGTGGCACAAAGAATATTGTTGATGCGATTATGAACAGTGGACGTGCTGAAGAAATTAAGCTGGTTCACATTTCTACGGTTGCCGTTTACGGAAACAGAAATTACAGGCATATGTGGGCTAGAATGGGCGACCCTGTAATGTCTTCTGCATATGATTATTATTCTGCGGCAAAAATAAAAGGCGAGCGTTATGTTCTGGAAAGCGATTTGCCAAACTGGGTTGTTTTGCGGCAGACTGCGGTTTACCACAAATATTTTTTGGCAAACAATATGAATGACGGTCTTATGTTCCATACTTGCTGGAATGCGCCGCTTGAATGGATTACGGACTGCGATTCCGGTCTGTGTATTCAGAATCTTGTGGAACGTGATTTGGACGGAAAACTGAACGGATTCTGGAAAAACGATTACAATATCGGTGGCGGCGCGTCTTGCCGTGAAACTGGATACGAAACTTTTAATTCCGGGTTTGCTTTGATGGGTGCAGGCGCTGAAAAATTCTTTGAGCCTTACTGGAATATTCCGCGGAATTTTCATGGCGTCTGGTATACGGATAGTCATATTTTGGATGAATGGCTTGATTACCGGACAGAAAGCAGCGCCGATTATTGGAAAAGAATGAGAAAAGAGTTGTGGTATTACTGGTTTGGGCGGATTGTTCCTTCTTTTCTTATCAGAAAACTGGCGATTGAACGGCTTTTAAAAAACAGCAATGCTCCAATGAACTGGGTTCGCCTTGGAAAAAAAGGAAGAATTGATGCATTTTTGGGCGGAAAAGATTCTTTTGACTCAGAACCAAAAACTTGGAAAGAATTTCCGGTTCTTGCGAAAGGCCAGACTCCGGAAGGTTTGATTGATTATGGCGAGCTTAAAGACGAGTCTAAGGCTGGAAAATATAAACTTGACCACGGATATGATGAGTCAAAGCCGGATTCTGAAATTGATTTGGAAGATTTAAAGTCTGCGGCAAAATTCCGTGGCGGCGAAGTTGTTTCTTCTTCAATGGAAAAAGGAAATCTGCACAAAAAAATCACTTGGAAATGCCACAACGGTCATACTTTTGAAAGCAAGCCGTTTACGGTTCTTAAAGGCGGTTTCTGGTGTCCTGAATGTTGCGAGGCGCTTCCGAAATGGTCTTTTGATAAAGTTTCCGCGCATATTCCGTTTTACGCGCAGGTATGGTACGACACTCATTCAAAGTCAGAGGAAAATAATGTTTATCCTTATGATGAGCATGAAGATGACGATATGATTGTGCCGGTGGAAAAACTTTAGTCTTGGAATATGAAAAAAGCTGTAATTTACGTTTTTAGCGGAACAGGAAATACCCGGCTGGTTGCGGATTTGTACAAAAAGAACCTTTTTGAATACGAAACTACAATTTATGACGTAAGAATGAAAAAGGTTGCGGAGAATTCTTCAAAGTTTGAATTTCTGCCTTTTCCGAATCCGGAAGAATTTGATTTGGTGGGTTTTGGGCATCCTGTTTACGGTTTTAATATTCCAAAACCGTTTGATGATTTTATAAATCTTTTGCCAAAACTTAATAATCCAAAAAAATCGTTTGTCTTTAAGACGAGCGGCGAAGGTCTGTATATGAACGAATTTTCTTCGCAGCGTCTTATTTCAAAAATGGAAAAAAAAGGTTTTGAATTTGTTTCAGACCGCCATTATGTAATGCCGTACAATATGATTTTTAGGCATACGCCGGAAATGGTTAAGCGTGAGTGGTTTTATGCGAAAGCTTATGCAAAACTTTCGTGCACGGAAATTCAGCAGGGAAAAGTTGATAAGGTTCATATAAATCCTTTTTTAAGGTTTTGGGTTCCGCTTGTTCGTGTTGAATGGCTTTATTATCCTCTTTCGGCTCCGTTTTCTTTAAAAGTTGATATGGAAAAGTGCGTAAAATGCCAGAAATGTGTAAAGAATTGTCCTTTGAACAATATTTCTTTTGATGGGAATAAATTTAAGTTTGGACATAACTGCACAATGTGTACTTGCTGCTCGTTTGGTTGTCCGACAAGCGCAATCAGCATTGGGCTTTTAAATGGATGGAAAATCAACGGTTCGTACAATATAGAAAAAACTGCGGAGGATAAAACTATTCCTTTCCCGGAAATCGGAAAAGATTATTCTGGCTTGCATCCGTGGCTTTACAAAAAATATTACCGGAAACTGGACAAAAAACTTACAGCCTTTTATTTGCTCAAAACTTAAAAAATCTTGACTATATTTTTATTTTCTTCTATAAATATAGCAACGACAAAGACGTCTGTTTAAAGTGATTTTTGTTTTTTTGCAAAAGTTATTTTAAGCAGGCGTCTTTTTTTATCCGGGATTTTAAGGGCTTGCCCTTAGGAGAATGGGTAGGGCGCAACGAAGTGCGACCGTAGGGCAAGGCTTTGCCCTTCAAATAAATTCAGGGGTTACGATATGTGTGGATTTGTAGGTGCATTTGATTTAAGCAGCGGCAGTCAGCCGATTGATGAAGGTCTTAAGGAGCAGCTCCGTGCTGAAGTTCTTGAGATGAGCAAAAAAATTCGTCACCGCGGGCCGGACTGGACGGGTGTTTACACTGGAAAAAACGCGATTTTAAGCCACGAGCGTCTGGCGATTGTTGACCCGCTTTCCGGAAAGCAGCCTCTTGTAAGTGATGATGGAAAAATTATTCTTGCTGTGAACGGTGAAATTTACAACCAGAAACAAATCAGAAAAGAATTTGAAGGAAAATATAACTTTAAGACCCAGAGCGACTGTGAAGTTATAATTCCGCTTTACAAAAAATATTGCGCGGAAGGCAAAAATTTTAGCGAAATGATTGAAAAACTTTCGGGAATTTTTGCGTTTGCGCTTTACGATTCTGAAAAGGACGTTTATTTAATTGCACGCGACGAAATTGGCGTTATTCCGCTTTATCAGGGATGGGACAAGGCCGGGCGTTATTATGTTGCTTCTGAACTAAAGGCTCTGGAAGGCGAATGTCAGACTATCGAGGAGTTTCCGAACGGTCATTATTTTTATTCAAAAGACGAAAAACCGACCCGCTGGTATTTCCGTGACTGGGAATCTTATGATTCTGTAAAAAACAATCCAAAGGCAACGGATGAAAAAGGCGAAATAATTAATCCTGCTGTAATTGAAAAAGTTAAGCTTGGTCTTGAAAATGCTGTAAAAGCCCAGCTGATGAGCGATGTTCCTTATGGCGTTCTTCTTTCGGGCGGATTGGATTCTTCGATTATTGCGGCGATTACGCAGAAATATTCTAAAAAGCGAGTTGAATCAGATTCTAAGGAAGAGGCGTGGTGGCCGCAGTTACATTCGTTTGCGGTTGGTCTTGAAGGTTCCCCGGATTTGATTGCGGCTCAAAAAGCGGCTGATTATATTGGAACGGTTCATCACGAGGTTCATTTTACAATTCAGGAGGCGCTGGACGCTTTGCCGGATGTAATTTACCACATTGAAACTTACGATATTACGACTGTCCGGGCTTCTACTCCGATGTATTTGCTTGCGCGCGTTATAAAATCTATGGGAATAAAAATGGTTCTGAGTGGCGAAGGAAGCGATGAGCTTTTTGGCGGATATTTGTACTTTCACAAAGCTCCGGACGCAAAGGAATTTCACGAGGAGCTTGTGCGCAAGATGAGCAAACTTCATCTGTACGACTGTCTGCGCGCAAACAAGTCCTTGATGGCGTGGGGTGTTGAGGGGCGCGTTCCTTTCCTTGATAAAGATTTTATTGATATTGCAATGCGGCTGAACCCTACGGACAAGATGAACATAAGACTTCCGGACGGAAAGCAGAGGATGGAAAAGTGGATTCTGCGAAAAGCGTTTGAGGATATGCTCCCGGAATCAATTTGCTGGCGGCAGAAAGAGCAGTTTTCTGACGGCGTAGGCTACAACTGGATTGATACTCTTAAGAAAATCACAGAAGAAAAGGTCAGCGATGCGGAATTCGCTCGCAGAGAAAACAGATTCCCTGTAAATCCGCCTAAAACCAAGGAAGAATATTACTACCGCGAAATTTACAGCCGTCTTTTCCCAAGCGACAGCGCGGCAAAAGTTGTTCCGCACGAAGCAGGAGTTGCCTGTTCAACTGAAAAGGCATTGGAATGGGATGCGGCGTGGAAAAACATGGACGAGCCGAGCGGACGCGCAATCAGCGGAGTTCACGATGACGCTTACAAAAACTGATAAAAACTAAGCGACAAACAAAAATAGATGTAAAAAATTTTACGGAATCGGGACTTTCAAAAACAAATGATTGGTTCCGATTTTTTTTTGCTTTATTTTCTGAATTATTTTTTCCAGTATGCAGGAACAAAGAAAATCAGCATTGTGTAAAG
>CAVGBY010000034.1:13827-18810 GCA_963627355.1 uncultured Prevotella sp.
GTGTAAAGTTCAAGACGGCCTGCAAGCATTGCAAAGCAGTACCACCATTTTACAAAAGCCGGCAAAAAGCCGTAATTTCCACTGGCAGAAAGAACTCCAAAACCCGGGCCGATGTTTCCGACCATAGAAACTGCGCCTGTGAAAGCCGTAAAAATATCAAGTTTTCCAAGGCAACCGACAAAAGTTGTAACAAGAATCAAAAACAGGTACAAAAGCAAAAAGGACGCGACAGAAAACACAAGTTCCTTGCGAGCCGGATTATTATTCAGCCTTAAGGAAAAAACTCCGTGCGGATGAATCATTTTCCGGATTTCGTTATTGACCTGCTTGAACAAAATTACCCAGCGGATTACTTTAAAGCCACCGCCTGTTGAACCTGAACAGCCGCCCACAAAAAACAGGACGAAGATAAAGAATTGAGCCGTGCTTGGCCAGTCAACAAAATCAGCAGTTGCAAATCCTGTAGTTGTAATTACCGACGCAGTCTGAAAAGCGGAATGTTTTAACGCAATCCAAAAAGAACCGTAAATTTTAGTAATGCACAACGCAATGGAAATGGCAAAGAAAACAAAAATCCCAAGATATGCCTTTAATTCTGAATTTTCAAAAATTTCGCGCCATTTTCCGCATACGGCAAAATAAAAAAGACTAAAATTAATACCGGAAAGAAGCATAAAAATTGTGCAGATAATATCGATTGCGGTGGAATTATATGCGCCGACACTTGCAGTTCTTGTTGAAAATCCGCCTGTCCCAACCGTAGAAAACGCATGGGCAAACGAGTCGATAAAATCCATTCCAAAAATCTTTAGCAGAACTGCCTGCAAAACCGTAAGAATCAGATAAGAAATCCAAAGGATTTTTGCCGTTGTTGTGATTTTCGCGGTAACCTTGCCTTTTTCAGGTCCGGTTGTTTCCGCCTTTATAAGCTGGAATCCGCCAACGCCGAGCAATGGAAGCAGGGCAACCGTAAGAGCCACAATTCCCATACCGCCAAGCCAATGCGTAAGACAACGCCACATATTTATACTTCGCGGAAGTTCCTCGATTTTTTCAAGGATTGTTCCGCCTGTTGTAGAAAATCCGCTTACGCTTTCAAAAAACGCGTCTGTAAAATTTGGAATTGCCCCAGACGCGAGCATAGGAATCATTCCAAATGCGCTTGTAAAAATCCAGCAGCAGGCCACAACAACATAAGTTTTTCTTATGTTCAACGTGATTTTTCTTTTTTTAAAGGGAAGAGCAACCGCCAGACAAAAAATCCAGCTTATCATCATTGGAACCAGAAACGGCAAAAGAACATTTGTCTCACCGCAATAAAGGGCAACTCCAACAGGAATCAAAAAAGTTGTTCCGACAACCGCAAGCAAAACTGAAAGAATTCTTAGCAAATCTACTATAAACATAATTTATTTACCTGATTATTCAATGACGTTTCCAAATTCTTCCAGAACTTCTGTGGCTTCTTCTGATTTTACAATCAGAACCAGATGGTCACCTGTCGCAAAAACTGTATCGCCCACAACGATTTCATATTCATCTTTTCCTGAATGACGGTCCAGCAAAACAAAATACTTTCCAGGCTCGGCAATTTCTTTCATCATTTTTCCGGTTACTTTTGAGGCCGCGCTTATTTCACATTCGATAATCTCAAAATTGCTGTTCGCAATCGTATGGATTTCTTTTACGGACTTTCCGCGCATATGGCTCATAATTGAATCGACAACAACATCGCGCAGTGCAACCGAAACATCAACTCCAAGTTTTGCCGCAATCGCAGAAAAAGCAGAATCTTTTACAAGGGAAACAGACTGTTTTACACCCAAGGACTCAAGGAAAGCCGCGACAACCATATTCATCTCGTGGTTGTGGGTCGCGCAAATCACCAGATCAAAATCCGGAATTCCTTCTTCGCGCAAAAAACTTTCATCGGAAGCGTCACCGTTCAGAACACGCGCGGTTTTTCCGAATTTTTCAGATGCGGCTTTAGCAAGCTCGTAATCTGTATCGATTATCACAATATCCTGGGCTGGAACAAAGTTGCGTTCGGCTATTCTTTTAAAAAGAGAAATTTTCTGCGGCTGGATAATTTTTTCCGCAATCAGCGTTCCGATTCTTCCGGCTCCGACAATTGCAATTTTCTTAAATTCCTGCTGCTTTGAACCGCAAAGCTCAATAATCTTACTTACGTCTTCTTTTTTTGAAAGAATTCCAAGCGTGCAGCCAGCCGACATAACCGTTGAGCCGCCTGCCAGTCGCGTTTCGCCGTTTACTTCGGCATAAGCGACAAGCATATTCAGTTCAGTAAGATTACGCAGTTCCATCAGTTTATGTCCGGCAAGAACACTTCCATTTTCAACTTGAATCCGGCTAATCTGCATTTCTGAGTTGTCAAACGTTACTACATTGCTTACCGCCCCATTTTCAACCGCTTCAACGATTGCTTCCGCCGCCTCTACATCCGGATGAATCATAAAATCAATTCCGTAAAGCGGACGGTGCTTTCCGCTGAACGTATTCGCATGGCTTTTTTTTGCAGATGCAGTGTTCACGTAATAGGCATAATTTCTTACACGGGCAATTTTTAAAATATCAGGATAAACAGCATCCACAAGCGAGCAGGTTATCATATTCACCTCGTCGCTTTCTGTAAGACAGACAAGAACATCAGCCTTTGCGATTCCGGCAGACTCCAGATTTTCAAGATTATTTCCGTCTTCTGTAAGAACTGTACAGTCAATCTGGTCTGCAAGATGCCTTGTGATTTCCTCGTTATTATCGATGAGAGTTACATCATTTCGTTCATTGGAAAGAATTTTTGCAAGTTGAACACCCGTAAATCCCGCTCCAACAATAAAAACCTTCATTAAAACCTCAAATCAATTTTATTCATCATCGCTTTCGCTTAAAAGTTTTGATTTTCCATTTGAAACGATTGTGATAGAAGCAACAACAATAGAACAGACAAAGCCGGCGGCAATCGCCTCTAAAAATGCTCCCGGAAGAATCATAAGCATAAGCGCAAAATAGCCAAGTCCATTCATAGCCTCAGAAATTTTTCCGTTCAAAAAAAGATATAGAGAACCGATTACAATAAAAGAATGAACCAGACTTGAAAGAATTGCCGAAACCAAAGAATTAACACTTTTCGGGCAATGCGGAATCAGCTCAAGAAATTTAAAAATTCCCCATGAAACAAGACCAAAAAGAAGTCTTGGCAAAACTGAGCACAACGGATTTACAAAAAACGGATCAAGAACACCAGAAGGGTTTGCCGCGGCATTGACAAGACTCGTAAGACCAAAAATCAGGCCTGTAACAATTCCACCCGGAAGTCCAGCCAGAATTGCCGCCAAAACAACCGGAATATGCATAATTGTCAAAGAAACTGTAGGACTAATCTGGATATACCCAAGGTGAAGCCCGGGAATTCCCATCAAAATTGTAAGCGCGCTTAAAGCCGCTGTGATTGCAATCTGTTTATTCTTATTAACAACAACTGAAGATGAAATTTTGTTCATTTTAAACATCCATTTTTCTATTTTTATCGTATAATTGAATGGAAAAATCTTAACATTTTTAGTAATTAACTTCAAATTTATAACACCCCGAAAAATCGGTTTTTCAACTTGACATAATTTTATCTAAGAACATACACTTAATTCGCAGAGGTTTTTGTTGATAAGTCTTTTTACCAGTTTCTTTATATTTTCTATAATTTCGCTTTCTGCAGCCTTTTTTTCCATAAGAAAAATCAGTGGCAAGAAATATTTTTTTCCATTGAGACTATCAATTTTTAGCGCGATTGTTATAACTTTTGCGCATATTTTTATCATAAACACAAAGAATGAAAATGTCGCTTCTGTCTGCTACACAATTTTCTTTATTTTTATAGATGTCCTTATTTTTTCAGTTTTTGATTTTTCAAAAAAATATTCAAAATTTGCGAACAAATTTCCGCGGATTAGCAAATTTTTTGTGGGAATAGGAATTGCTGACTGCCTGAATTCTTTTCTGAACATTTTTTTTCATCATTCGTTTGAATTAAAGAAAGTTGTAGTTCCAGAGTTTTTGCACGACAGCTCAAAAGAAATTTTTAGAATTTCAATGAAATGGCCTTACCAGCTTCATCTTGGAATTTGCTATTTCGTTCTTGCACTGCTGGTGATTGTAATTGTTGTCCGCATTGTCACAACTCCAAAAATGTACAGATTTATGTATACAAATATTTTAATCGCGGTTTCTGTAAATATTTTTGGCGACTATTTTTATGTTTTTCTTGGAATCCCGATTGATTTTTCAATAATTTTTACCGCCGCTTCAGTTATTCTGCTCTGCACGTTTGCAATTTCTTTTACGCCGGCAAGGCTTCTTAGAACTCAGCTTCAGGCCGTTGTTTCTAATATGACTGATGCGGTGATTCTTCTTGATATTGACGGTGAGCTTGTCTACAAAAATTCCGCGATGCACAAATTTGAAAAAGAATTTGCCTGCGCAGAATTTAATCTTGAGTCTTTGCAAAAAGAATTTTCGTTTGATTCAAATCTTGAAAAACTAAAATCAATCTCAGAGAATAATTTTGACAAGAAAATTCATAAAAACGGAAAAGATTTTACATTTCATGTTTCTGAGCGAACCTTGAAAGATGAAAACAATAATTTTTTGGGCGCTTTTTTTGTTATCCATGACAAAACTTTAGAAGTTCAAAAACTTGAGCAGGAAAGATATTTGGCGGTTCACGATAAACTTACAAATCTTTTTAACCGCGATGGTTTTTACGAAAAAGTTCAGGAAATTTTAAAGGCCGCGCCAAACGAAAAATATCTGATGGTCTGCAGCGACATTGACAACTTTAAACTTATAAACGACTTATTCGGACGTTTGACCGGCGACAGTTTTCTTGTGAAAATTGCAGAGGCTTTTAAAAATTATTCTCAGACGGAGCAAATTTTTGCCCGGCTAGAAAGTGACCGTTTTGCGCTT
>CAVGBY010000035.1:0-18238 GCA_963627355.1 uncultured Prevotella sp.
TTTCTTATGTTGCGCTTGTCTGTTATCTTTTAAAACAACTGGATGAGTCAAAAAGAATAAAAAGTTTTGTGAATGAATATCAGAAAATTCAAAAAATGACTGAAAAACTTCCTGTAAGCCAAAATCTGATTTTTGGAACACAGGATAAAACTATCGCGGAAAAACTGCATTCATTGTGCAAATAAAACGCTTGATTTTTCTGACTTTCTTTTGTAATCTTATAGATGAATTGAGTTAGGATGTCTTCGGACACTTAGCTGTGGGGGCGGAATTATTCGGCCCCTTCATTTTTTTAAATTCACTTCTGCATATTTTTTACAATATCCAGCTGTTCAACTAAATGATGCTCCACAACTGCCTTGCAAAAGAGTGGCCCAATACTTTATTTTCCTAAAATCAAGTTAAAAACATTTTATTTTCAAGTTAATATAATCACAAAATCAACTTAATACAGTTTTAAATCTAAATTAATTTTATCTTGTTTTTAAGTTAGTTTTATTTTAAAATAAACTTAATTTATCAAATCATAGTCCCCTTTCACAGGTCAAGGAACTTAGAATGCGAAACCTATTTACAACCGATTTTAAAAACTACAACATAAATGGAACTAAGTTCAAGAAGCCGGCGGCAAGGGCAATCATAATCAAAGAAGGAAAACTCGCGATGATTCACAGCCTGAAATACGATTACTACAAGTTTCCCGGCGTAGGAATCAAAAACGGAGAGTAAAAAGAATCTGCCCTTGCGCTCGAGGTTCCGGAAGAAGCTGGGCTTTGCGTTATCAAAGATTCTATAAAGGAATTCGGAATGGTTCACCGTATTCAAAAAGGCGAAGTTGAAGACATTTTTATTCAGGACAACCTCTACTATTTTTGAGCTGTTGCGGACGAGATTAAAAAGCAGAATCTTGACGGCTACGAGGCGGACGAAAAATTCATGCTGGAATTTGTTGATGCAAAAAAGATTATCGAGACAAATGCCGCCTGTACAAATCCTAAAGTTGACAAAATCATTTTGCAGAGAGAAAGCCGCGTAACCCAAATGCTTGTGGAAGAAGGATTTTTAAAATGAACAAAGCATGGTCAGAACTCAACAAGAAAATGCAGATTCAACTGAAAAAAGAAGCGACTTTTGCAGACGGAATTGCGACGCTTTTTGAACTGCGGAAAGAACTCATGCAGGTTGCGGACGGATTTTTCCGCGATTTGAGCCGCGAAGAGTTCTGTGAGATTCCCTTTTTGAACGCGGAAGGTTACCATTCAAAAACAGTCGCATATTCGCTCTGGCACATTTTCAGGATTGAGGACATCGTGGCTAACACGCTGATTGCAGGCAGTGAACAAGTTTTCTTCCGTGGAAATTACAAGGAACGCATGAAAAGCCCGATTATCACGACCGGAAACGAGCTTGTAAAACAGCAGATTGCCGATTTTTCGTGC
This sequence comes from uncultured Prevotella sp., assembly GCA_963627355.1. Lineage (GTDB taxonomy): Bacteria > Spirochaetota > Spirochaetia > Treponematales > Treponemataceae > Treponema_D. The sequence continues at coordinate 1,440 of CAVGBY010000035.1, forward strand.
CAATTGAACCTTGCAGAGCTTCAAAATTACATCCACGAAGTCAAAGCCCAAACTGAAAAAATTCTTTGTGTCCTTTCCTATTCCGACCTAAAGAAAAAAGTTTCCGCCAAACGCAGAAAGGAGCTTGAATCGCTGAACGTTGTCAGCACGGACGAAAGCACCGCTTGGCTGATTGACTACTGGTGCGGCAAAGATTTTCGCGGACTTGTTCAAATGCCGTTTTCACGCCACTGGATAATGCACATCGAGGCGGCTCTGCGGATTATGGGGAAAGTGAGTTTGTAGGGTTTGATTTTTTATCACGACAAGCCATTCCAACCAGATTAATTACATAACTGATAACCTCATACAATAATAAAACAAATTGACAGTCGCTATTTCGTGTAGTATCTTTTACTAAGAGGTATTACTTATGACTACAATTTCGGCAAAAATAGACAATACTGACAAGAATCTTTTTGAAACAATCTGCACCTCAATGGGAATCAATATCTCATCGGCAATCAATGCGTTCGTAAAAGCGACAATCCGCGAAAACGGCCTGCCTTTTATAATGAAAGCAATGGACGATCCATACATTTATTCCGAAGAAAACATGAAATTCCTGCGGAAAAGCATAAATCAGATTGAAAACGGAAATGGTCAAATTCACGAGCTTAAGGAAATTCCACAATGATAAAAATCTGGTCAGATCAGGCATGGAATGATTATTGCAATTTTTTTGACAATCACCAAAAAGCCTTGATAAAAAACACGCATGAATTACTAAAAGACATTGAACGGAATGGATTTGACAAAGGCAAAGGACAGCAGGAAGCGCTCAAGCACGAACTTTCAGGCTATTGGAGCAGGAGAATTGACCTGGCAAATCGGCTAGTCTACAAAGTCGAAGGCGATAAACTTTACATCGTCCAATGCGGAACTCATTACCGACAGTAAAGGACAGACGGAAGATTTTACAGTAAAAACTTCCCTTTTCATGCTATAATACCCCTATGACTCAGAATGAAATGCAGGCCGCCGCCAAAAATTTTGCCGCGCAGTGGCTCGGAAAGGGCGACGAAAAACAGGAAACTCAACGGTTTTGGATGGGGCTTTTAGGCGAAGTGCTTGGAATCATAAATCCGGCTTCGTATATTGAATTTGAAAAACGCGTAAAACTTTCGCACACAAACTACATTGACGCGTACATTCCAGAAACAAAAGTTTTAATAGAACAGAAAGGCTTAAAAATAGACCTGAAAAAATCATACGGGCAGTCCGACGGAACAATTCTTACGCCGTATGAGCAGGCAAAACGCTACGTGAACGACATGAAGGCAAGCGAAAAGCCACGTTGGATTGTCGTGTGCAACTTTGCAGAATTTGATGTGTACGACATGGAAAATCCCGGCTCGGAACCGGACGTTATTTATCTTAAGGACCTTGAAAAAGACTTTTACCGGCTGGAATTCCTTGTTGACCGCAGAAACGAAAACACAAGGCGTGAAGAAGAAATCTCCCTTGCCGCAGGAAAACTTGTGGGCAAGATGTACGATGCCCTTGTAAAAGAATACTATCATCCCGCGGCAACCGCAAACAACTCCAGCGAAAATCCGCAGAATCTTACTTCCGACCAGGCCCGCTCGCTGAACATACTGTGCGTACGGCTTGTATTCTGCTTTTATGCGGAGGATGCAGGGCTTTTTGCCACAAGAACCGCTTTTGAAGACTACCTGCGTTCATTCAACCTGCAGAACGTGCGTCTTGCCATGATAAACCTTTTTAAGGCACTGGACACAAAAATAGAAGAGCGTGACAAGTACGACACATCGCTTGAGCCGTTCCCCTATGTGAACAGCGGACTTTTCAAGGATGAAAGAATAGAGATTCCAAACTTTACGCAGGAAATCGTGGACGTTCTTTGCAACGACTGCGCCACATTCAACTGGAGCGAGATAAGCCCTACAATCTTTGGCGCGGTTTTTGAGTCCACGCTGAACCCGGAGACACGGCGAAAAGGCGGAATGCACTACACCAGCATTGAAAATATCCACAAGGTAATCGACCCGCTTTTTATGGACAGCCTTGACGGACAGTTTGAAGAAATAAATAGAATCCCATCGGCAAAAAAGCGTGAGACCGAGCTTATGGAATTCCAGAAAAAACTCGGCTCGCTAACGTTCCTTGACCCCGCGTGCGGAAGCGGAAACTTTCTGACAGAAACATTTCTTTCGCTCAGGCGGCTTGAAAACAAGATTATCTCAGCCTTGAACAACGGCGAGCGTGTGTTCGGATTCGACGAGTTTATCCAGGTAAAAATAAGCAGTTTCTTTGGAATCGAAATAAACGACTTTGCCGTAACGGTCGCAAAAACCGCGCTGTGGATTGCCGAAAGCCAGATGATAAACGAAACCGAAAAAATCATGGGGCAGACAATAAATTTCCTGCCGCTCACGACAAACGCATTCATTGTAGAAGGCAACGCCCTAAGAATGGACTGGGCAACATTAAAGCCGCTAGAAGGAAACGAACAGCCGGCCGACGGACTTTTTGCCGGAATCACCACGCACGTAGACGGAAGCGCCCGCAGCTACAACTACATCATGGGAAATCCGCCGTTTGTGGGTGCACGAATGATGGCTCAGGGAGGCGAACAGAAAAAGGAAATAGAAGAAATCTTCGGCGACATAAAGGACGTTCAGGATTTGGACTATGTTACAGGCTGGTATAAAAAAGCGGCATTCCTGATTCAAAACACAAAGACAGAAGCCGCGTTTGTTTCCACAAATTCAATTTGCCAAGGCTCACAAGTGCCGATTCTTTGGAACGTGCTTTTGAACGAACTGCACATAAAAATCAATTTTGCGTACCAGACATTCAAATGGAAAAGCGAAAGCTCCGATGCCGCGGCTGTTCACTGCGTGATTGTAGGATTCGCCTGTTTTGACCGCCAGCAGAAACTCATATTCGAAAGTGACGGAAAACGGGTACAAGCAAAAAACATCAGCCCGTATCTGTTCGAAGGAGAAAATTCATTTGTCGAAGCCCGCAAGGAAACTCTCTGCGATGTTCCAAAGATGAATTTTGGAAATCAGCCGCGCGACGGCGGAAACTTTGTGATAAGCGAGGAAGAACGTGCAGAAATCCTTAAAAAAGAGCCTGCGCTTGAAAAGTATCTTCATCCGTATATCGGGGCGGAAGAATTCATCAACAACAAGAAACGCTGGTGCCTGTGGCTCAAAGGCGTAAGCCCGGCGGAGCTTAGAAAAAGCAAGATTCTTTCTGAAAAGGTCGCGGCAGTACGCGAATTCAGGCTTTCTTCCAATGCAAAGACAACAAAAGGGTACGCCAAAGTGCCGGAGCAGTTCGCGCAGATTACGCAGCCGGAGGGAGCGGATTTTCTGATAGTTCCACGTGTCTCTTCCGAAAAACGCCGTTATGTTCCTGTCGGATTCTTGAAATCTGGCAATATTTCAAGCGATGCCGTGCAGATTGTGCCTTACGCATCGCTCTTCCACTTCGGCGTTATCACAAGCAGTGTCCACATGGCATGGATGCGCACCGTCTGCGGAAGACTTGAAATACGGTATAGGTACTCAAAGGAGCTTGTCTACAATACTTTTCCGTTCGTAACGCCGGAAAAAAAACAAAGCCACACGGATTCGGTCATTGAGCCTGCCGAAATGTCTGGCAACTGTGGTTTCGACACGCTCAACCACCGTAACAAAAAACCAGAAACGCCGTCAGACATTTCAAATCCGTGTGACAATCTCCCACACTGCACTCAGGCTCAGGCAGAAAAAATCGAAAAAACCGCAAAACAAATCCTTGAAACAAGAGAAAAATACCCGGACTGCTCGCTTGCCGACCTGTACGACGAAACCGTAATGCCGCCCGACCTCCGCCGCGCCCACAACGAAAACGACCGCGCCGTAATGCAGGCCTACGGCTTTCCGCCCGATCTGACAGAAAGCGAGATTGTCGGCCGCCTGTCTGAACTGTACAAGAATTTAACGCAAAAACAGTAAATCTGTGCTATATTTATAACAAGGAGGATTTTTATGCCTTATGAAGTTCTTATTAAAGAGGCGCAGGCTCTGACCTATGAAGAACAGATAAATTTGATGGCCGCGCTTGCAAATTCCATAAAGGAATCAACAAAAAAGCCTCAAGACCGCTTTGAAATTCAAAAGAAACTGGATTCGCTGAATACGCTCGCAAATCTTTACACAAATGAAGAGCTGAAGAATGTCGATGACTCAATCGGTGCAGGAATTACCGTAAAGGATATAAATCTATGACATATTTTCTTGATGCCAATATTCTCAGTTATATTCTTAAAAACATTCCTTCTGTAATCCGCCGGCTGACAGAGATAATAACTGACGGAAATGAGATTCGAATTCCCTCAATTGCCTATTATGAAGTAAAACGCGGGCTTCTTTCCAATAAAGCGGTGAATAAACTTTCGCTGTTTGAATATCATTCAAAATTATTTGGAATTGTTCCTTTATCGCAAAACGACCTGAACAGAGCGGCAGAAGAATATGCGAAACTTAAACAGCAGGGTATTCTTATTGAAGACGACGACCTTTTTATTGGCTGCTCAGCACTGGAAAACAATATGGAAGAAATAATTTATGGAAAAGCTCTTCTGCCAAGGGCCGTTTCTGTTGAAGCGTTGCCGAATTTCATACTCAAGATTAAATTCAACAACGATGAAACACGATATTTTGACGGAAAGAAAATTTATAATCTGAACTGTTTTAAACCTCTTCAGAATGAAAACTTTTTTAAGACCGCTCATATTTCCTATGGAAGCGTTGCCTGGAACAACAACATTGATTATTGCCCTGACCGTCTGTACGAAGAAAGCACTGCTGAACAATAGACAAAGAAATTGATTATGTCCTGAAAAACTAAATGCTCCAAGCCCATGAAATAATGCAGGCCTACAGATTCCTACCCCTACAGTTCACCCAGGATTTTTTCAACGGATTCTTCTGATTCCGGAGCGACAACCGCAAACCACCGGGAACTTTCTTCAATCCAATATTTTTTGAACACAGAGACAACCTGTTCCGCAGTGCATTTTTTTACAGTTTCTGTTAAAGCGTCCGCGGAATCAATGTCACCAAACTGCAAAAGGCTCGCCGCCATTCTAGAGGCAACTCCAGCACAGGTATTCTGCGTAGAATATTTGCTGTTTATATAAGAATTCTTGTAGCCCTGCAGACGGTTTTCAAGAGGCTCGGTGATATATTCACCATTCTTGTTTTTTCCGCTTATCAGAATTCCTTTTTCCATAAAGGAACGCGATTCCGCCATAGCCTTTGAAAGCTGCCCAAAATCTGTAACACGGAAAAGATATTCATATCCAAAAGGAGCGTCGCTAGAAGAAACTGAACTTGACGGCGTGTAGCATATTCCGTATTTTTCGCGGACAACATTAAAAAGCACGTCGCTAAAGATATTTGCGGCAAGGCGTGCAACCGGATAATCAGGCGAATCCACTTTTGGCGTTGCAAAAACCCTAAGCGCGTGTCCTGCTCCGCTTGCCCCCTGATGGACAAGAACAACAGGATTCCCGGAAACTTTTATCTCTGGAACGGAATCAGGCTTTAGCGGAACAGAAAGCGGCTTTATTTTTCCAAAAGTTCCATCCAAAAGCGCAATAAGTTTTTTTGAGTCAATATTTCCTGCCGCAACAAAAGAAATTCTGCGAGAATCTTTCAGCGACTGATAATAATCCTTTATCGCCTGCAAGGTTATGTTTTCAACTGAATCTTGGGTAACCTCCGTTCTTGCCTCGTACGGATGCCCGGAATAAACAATTTTATTAGTATAGTAAAACATTAACCCGGAAGGGTCGTTCATTTTTTGCGCGACATCCTGCCTGTAGCCCTGCATCAGAAGCTCGTATTCGCGCGCGGAAAATTCAGGGTAAAAAAAACTGTCCGCAAAATGGTCAAAAGTTTCGTCAAAATATTTTGCAATACAGCTCATCCCATAGACCGAACCGTCATTTATTGAATACCAGGAAAATCCAGCCCGGGTTTCATACGAAAACGACTTTAAATCCTCGTAGCTGTAATTTTTTGAGCCCATCGTCATAAGGGTAAGCGCAGCCGCCTCAAGCCCGCTTGTTTCGGGCGTAAGATATTCAACGCCACCTTTGATGACCGCATAAAGCGCGCACAGTTCGCTTTCCTCATCATTTTTTATATAGACCGGAATTCCATTTTTCAAGGTGAATTTTTCAGTTTCCACGGCAGAAGCAAAAGAAATCAACGCAACAAAAAACAAAACGCAAGCAGCAAAAAATTTTCTCATCTTTTTATTTCCTCAAAACCAGCCTGCACAAACTCAGACTTTGTTTTTTCATAGACAGAAGGACTTACCAGAACCGTAACAAGCGGATTTTTTCCGGCAACATATTTTTCAACAAAATCAAAAAGAGAAGAATTTGAAACTTCCGCCATTTTCTGGTTATACGAATAGTAATAATTTTCATCACAGACAGACCACCAGAAACGCACCGCCTCCAAAAGACCTTCCGCCGTCTGCCCCGCAATTATGTTGTCATCCTCAAGCCGTCCGCAGATTTTTAAAATCTGTTTTTCGTCCGTGCTTTCCGCAGTTTTTTCAAGAACCTCCGGAATTTTCTCCACAAAATATTTCGCCCGTTCCGCAACATCAAGTTCAGGCTGAACAACAAGCGCATAAAAGGAAAGAATTCCGCAAGTTTTCTGAGTATGATAACCAGCACCCACATAATCGGTGTCAGGAATTCCAAGCATTTCGTCATTTGCAAGGGACTGCTTAAAAACCCCGGAAGGATTCGCCATCAGACTTAAAAGAATATCCGCCGGAAAAGTATCCTCAACATCGTAAGCCGCATCCGGTCCGCGGAAGTCCACCATAAACTGCGCAAGCTCATCAGAAATCTTTTCATAAGGCATTACACGAAAAACCGTAGAACTAAAAGGCGAATCAGAATGTTTAATCATTCCGGCCGCAAACGGATTTTTACCCTTTTTCCACGAGCCGAAAATTTTCCTGACCATCTCAAAAACTTCATCAGGATTAACATCGCCGCCGACAAAAACCGCGGAATTGTTCGGCACGTAAAAAGTTTTCTGGATTGACTTAAGCTGCTTAAGCGTCGCATTTTTTACAGAATCTTCCGTTCCGCTCGTAGTCATCGTGTAGGGAGCATCAGAAAAAAGCAGATTGCTCCGGGCTTCCATAAGAATTCTTGCCGGGTCAGACGCGCCTCCATTAATTTCAGAAATCACAATTTTTTTTTCAGCCTCAAATTCAGACTTTTCCATCAGCGGACTTCTAATCGCATAAGACCAGAATTCAAGCCCCTTTTCCGTCATATCAGAAGGAACTGTAAAATAATAATTCACACATTCAAGTCCGGTCGTGCCGTTCCATTCAGAAACCCCCATATCGCTCAAGGCACGGTTCACACTTGCCGCATCCTTGTAGAGAGAATTTCCCTTGAACATCATATGCTCGTAAAGATGAAAAAGACCCGCGTTATGCTCATTTTGTGTATACGCGCCGCAACGGACGGCAATCTCAATATACGTAAGAGGCACAGAATGATTTTCCGCCACAAAAAGCGAAAGTCCGTTTTCCAGTTTATAATGAAACAGCGATTTTACCGGAGTTTTCTCCGCAACCGCAATCCAAAGCGACAAAACACACGCAATAAACGCAAAAAAAATCTTCTTCATTTTTTTCCTTGATGTTCAGAGAACCAGAATCCTACGCCTTAAAACCGTCCACTCCGTCCAGATTCAAGGTCGCGAACAAGTCATCAATTGTTTCCCGCCTGCGGATCTGAACAAAAGAACCGTCCTCGCGCATAAGAATCTCGCCGGCACGGAGCTTTCCATTGTAGTTAAAGCCCATTGCCCTTCCGTGCGCGCCGGCATCGTGTACAATCACAAGGTCGCCGATATCAATTTTTGGCAAAGCGCGCTGAACCGCAAATTTGTCGCAGTTCTCGCAAAGACTTCCCACAACGTCGTAGACATGGTCTTTTGGCGCATTTTCCTTTCCGCTAATAGTAACCTCGTGGTAAGCGCCGTACATTCCAGGACGCATAAGGTCAGCCATGCAGGAATCAAGACCGATATATTCGCGGTAAATATGTTTTTCGTGGATTGCGGTAGAAACAAGCCATCCGTAAGGTCCGGTAATAGGGCGGCCACATTCCCAGCAGATTTCAAGCGGGTCAAGTCCGGCCGGAACAATAATCTCATCGTAGATTTTTCTTATTTTCTGTGCAATCTCGTTGTAGTCAACTTTTTTCTGCTCAGGTTTGTATGGAATTCCTAAGCCTCCGCCCAAATCTGTAAATTCAATCCTTACATCATCTTTTTCTTTAAGTTCAACCGCAAGCTCAAAAACAAGTTTCGCCGTGTCAACAAAAAAATCAGGATTCAGCTCGTTAGAGGCAACCATTGTGTGAAGTCCAAAATGCTTAACGCCTTCAGCCTTCATGATTTTATACGCCTCAAGAATCTGTTCCCGGGTCATTCCGTACTTTGCCTCTTCCGGCTTACCGATAATTGAGTTGCATCCGTGTTTTGCGGCTCCCGGATTGTAGCGGCAGCACATAGTTTCCGGCAGTTTTCCGCCAAGAGCATTCTTCAGATATTCAATATGGGTAATATCGTCAAGATTTATGATATTTCCTTCCTTAAAAGCGTACTGATATTCTTCCGCAGGAGTTTCATTTGAAGTGAACATCACTTTTTTACCCTTTATTCCCGCCATTTTTGAAAGCATAAGCTCAGGAAGGCTAGAACAGTCCGCCCCGCAGCCTTCGCCTGCAAGAATTTTTAGGATATACGGATTCGGACACGCCTTTACCGCATAAAATTCCCTAAAAGATGGAAAAATGCTGAACGCTTTTGTAAATTCACGCATATTTTCGCGGATTGCCTTTTCATCATAAAGGTAGAATGGAGTCGGATATTTTTTTACAAGCTCTTTGAGCTGCTCATTATTTAATGGAAAATTGCTAGACATTTTAAAACCTCACATTGTCTGGTTATGGTTTTCAAAGTTACCTCCAAAAATTGCGATTTTTAGAGATTTCCATTATTGCATTTATCAGTAAAAATCACAATAATTGTAGCGTTGATAAAAAAGGTTTACCAAAGCCATTTTTATCATCAAGGGGAGCTGGAATAATCCGGCTGAGAGTAGGCTGTTTGCCTTGACCCATAACCTGATTTGGATAATGCCAACGTAGGGAAATTTCACAATGCCGTCCGGCAGCATTTTATTCAAAACAGGCAATCTTTTTTAAAAGAGGCTTGTTATGTTCTCAAAAATCTTTTTAAATGTGCGGGAAAAATCTCCGCTTATTCACAACATCACAAACTATGTTACTGTAAACGATGTGGCAAACATTATTCTTGCCTGCGGCGCAAGCCCGATTATGAGCGACGACGAATCCGAAGTTGAAGAAATCACCTCAATCTGCGGCGGCTTGAACATAAACATCGGAACTTTGAACAAAAACACAGTTCCTTCAATGTTTCTTGCCGGGAAAAAAGCAAATTCCCTTGGACACAAAGTCCTTTTAGACCCGGTTGGAGCCGGAGCCTCAAAACTGCGCACACAGACAGCACTGAACCTTATCTCAGAAGTAAAATTTGATGTAATCCGCGGAAATATTTCCGAAATAAAAACACTTGCCCTCGGAAGCGGAAAGACAAAAGGCGTTGACGCGGATATTTCAGATGCGGTCACAGACGCAAACCTGGAAAAATCAGTTGATTTTGTAAAAGATTTTTCAAAAAAAACAGGTTGTGTCGTTGCGGTAACAGGCGCAATCGATCTGGTTTCTGACGGAAAAAAATGCTACGTAATCCGAAACGGAAGACCGGAAATGGGAAAAATAACCGGGACCGGCTGCCAGCTTAGCGGAATGATGAGCGCGTTCATTGTGGCAAACCCGGAAAATGAGCTGGAAGCCACCGCAGCATCAGTCTGTGCAATGGGACTTTCCGGCGAAATCGCATGGAAAAATATGCAGGCCGGCGAAGGAAACTCAACCTACAGAAACAGAATCATCGACGCAATCTACAATATGACCGGCGAGCAGCTTGAATCAGGGGCAAAATTTGAAATCCGCTGAAAATGAAACTAAAACAGAAACTGAAAAAAGATCTGAAACGCTAAAAAAATCCCTTCTGCTTTATGCCGTAACCGACCGCCACTGGACCGGGGAAAAGACACTTTTAGAGCAGACGGAAGAAGCAATAAAAGGCGGCACGACATTTATTCAAATCCGAGAAAAAAATCTTAACGAACAGGATTTTGAAGAAGAAGCGCTGCAGCTTAAAAAACTCTGCGGAAAATACAGAATTCCTTTTGTTGTAAACGACAATGTCCGGCTTGCGAAAAAAATCGATGCGGACGGAGTCCACATCGGGCAGGATGACATGACACTTCCTGAGGCACGGAAAATTCTTGGCGGGCAAAAAATCATCGGGGTAAGCGCTCAGACTGTCCAAGAAGCGGTTCTTGCAGAAACTCAAGGAGCGGACTATCTTGGAGTCGGAGCGGTTTTTCAGACAGGAAGCAAAGATGACGCTGTAGAAGTTCCTTTGGAAACGCTAAAGGAAATCTGCAAAGCCGTAAAAATTCCAGTTGTCGCAATCGGCGGAATCACAAAAGATAATGTGTCCGGGCTAAAAGACAGCGGAATCTGCGGAATTTCAGTCATAAGCGCAATTTTTGCCCAGAAAGACATAACCGCCGCAACAGAAGAGCTAAAAAAACGCGTGGAAAATTTACTAGGATAAAACAAATTGGAAAAAATCAAAGCCGCAATTTTTGACATGGACGGAACACTTTTAGACTCAATGCAGTTCTGGCTATCTTGTCCGGAACTCTACCTTGAATCGCTCGGCAAAAATCCGCAGAAAGGTCTTGGAAAAAAGCTTCTCTCATTGAGCATGAAAGAAGGCGCAGAATTCCTAAAAAGGGAATACAACCTTAATCTTTCATCAGCAGAAATTTGCCACGGCGTGAACAACATATTAAAAGACGCCTACGCAAATAAAATCCAGTTCAAGGACGGAGCAGAAGATTTCCTGCAGGAGCTAAAAAAGAACGGCACAAAAACCGCGCTCTGCACAAACACAGACCGGGAACTTTTTGAGTCCGCGCTAAAACGCCTTGACGCGAAAAATTATTTTGACCGGATTTTCACCGTTTCAGAAATGGGCATAACCAAGGAGCATCCGGAAATATTTAACGCAGTTTCAGATTTTTTGGGAACAGAGCCGCAGGAAACATGGGTTTTTGAGGACGCGCTTTACGCCATCAGAACCGCAAAAACCGCCGGCTACAAAACCTGCGGAATCTACGACAAATCATCTGAAAAACACGCAGAAGAAATAAAAAACTACAGTACCATCTACTGCAGAAATTACAACGAGGCAAAAGACTTCTTTTTCTAAAAACAAAAAATCCTTCTTGAGGGCACCGCCTGAAGGTATTTTCATATTGGAGGTTTACAAAAATGAAAATCAAGACCGCACTTACAATCGCAGGAAGCGATTCTAGCGGAGGCGCCGGAATTCAAGCAGACATCAAGACAATGACGTGCAATGGCGTTTATGCCATGAGCGCAATCACCGCCTTGACCGCACAGAACACAACCGGCGTTACCGCAATCCAGGAAGTTTCACCAGATTTCCTTAAAGAGCAGATTAAGGATGTTGTAACAGACATTTTTCCGGACGCAGTAAAAACCGGAATGGTCTCGTCCTCTGAACTGATAAAGGCAATCGCCGAATCAATAAAAGAATTCAACCTAAAAAACATCGTTGTTGACCCGGTCATGGTAGCAACCAGCGGAGCAAAACTAATCAGCGACAACGCAATCGAAACCCTGGAAAAAGAGCTTCTTCCCCTTGCAACTGTAATCACGCCAAATATTCCAGAAGCCCAGGTTCTTAGCGGAACAAAAATCACATCCGAAAAAGAAATGCAAGAAGCCGCAGAGACAATCAGCAGAAGATTCCGCTGTTCAGTCCTATTAAAAGGCGGACATAACCTGAACGACGCAAACGACTATCTTTTTGACGGCGCAGAAGGAACGTGGTTTTTCGGAAAACGGATAGAAAATCCAAACACACACGGAACAGGCTGCACACTTTCGAGCGCAATCGCAAGCAATCTTGCAAAAGGATTCTCTTTACCGCAATCCGTAAAAAACGCAAAGGACTACATAAGCGGCGCCTTACAGGCAATGCTCAACCTAGGAAAAGGCTCCGGCCCGTTAATGCACAACTGGAATCTGAACTAAAACTAAAAGGAAATTAAAAATGAACAATACAACAAATGTTTTCAGCAACGCGCTGATCTGGTTTGGCGCGGCAGTATCAATCGCCGAAATTCTTACAGGAACATATTTTGCCCCGCTCGGATTTTCAAAAGGAACCGCCGCAATCCTAATCGGACACCTTATCGGCTGCGTGCTTCTGTTTTTTTCCGGCTACATCGGAGCAACCACAAAAAAATCCGCAATGGAATCCACCGCGTCAAGTTTCGGAACAATCGGCTCAAAAATCTTCGCGCTTTTAAACGTAATCCAGCTTGTAGGGTGGACAGGAATCATGATTTACGACGGCGCTCTTTCAATAAACCAGATTTTTCCAGAAAACACAAAATTCCATTCAACATGGCTCTGGGCGCTTGTAATCGGAATTTTAATTCTTCTCTGGATTTTTATCGGAATCACAAACCTTGGAAAATTCAACACGCTCGCAATGGGCGCGCTTTTTATACTGACGCTCGTAATGTGCAAGGTAATCTTCTTTTCAAAAAATGCAGAAAGCCAGCCGGCAAATCCAGTTCTGGACGCAATCACTTTCGGACAGGCAGTTGAACTCGCCGTCGCAATGCCGCTTTCCTGGCTTCCGTTAATCAGCGACTACACAAAATACGCCGAAAAACCGTTCAAGGCAACATTCGCCTCTGCCCTTACCTACGGAATAATCTCCTGCTGGATGTACATAATCGGAATGGGAGCCGCAATCCTTACCGGCGAAACAGACATCGCAAAAATCATGGTAAAAGCCGGACTCGGAATCGCGGCGCTTTTCATCCTTATTCTTTCAACAGTAACAACAACATTCCTTGACGCATACAGCGCAGGCGTTTCAAGCAAAACAATCTGGCAAAAACTCCCGGAAAAATGGGTTGCCGTAGCCGTAACAATAATCGGAACCGCAGCCGCAATAATTTTCCCCATGGACAACATAACCGGATTCCTTTATTTTATCGGTTCAGTATTTGCCCCAATGATTGCAATCGAGCTCGCAGATTTCTTTGTGCTAAAAACAGACTCATCCCAAAATAAATTCAACGCCACAAAAATCATAATCTGGCTCGCGGGATTCGTAATTTACCGGCTTCTTATGAAAACAGACTTTATCGCAGGAAACACACTCCCGGACATGGCAATAACATTCACACTGACTGTCGCCGCAGAAAAAGCAAAATCTTATTTTTCAGGGCGCTAAGATTCCACCACGCCGCGCGTTCTTAGGGAATTCTAAAATTCCTCCAGAAAACTGCACTTCCAGGGCCCGCTGACGCTCGGTCTTTTCTATGAAATTGCCCCTCACCTTTCAGGCTCAGGACAATTTCATAGAAAATCCTTTTGTCGCCGCCGCTCCAAAACCCTTCCAGCACAGCGCAAGTTCCTCCGCACCTAATAATTATATCTTTTCCGGAACACAATAAAACACACAACGGAAAGAACCGCGCATCCCAATTCAGCAGAAGGAGAGGCAAACCATATTCCCCTTGAGCCGAACAGAACCGGAAGCGTAAGAATGAACATCACCTGCAGAACCAAGTTTCGGCACACAGACAAAACCGCGCTTATCAGACCATTGTTCAGCGCAGTAAAAAATCCCGAGCTGTAGATATTTATTCCGCACAGCAAAAATCCAATAGAATAAATCCTGAACGAAAATTTTGTAAGCCTAAAAAGTTCCTCATCGTAACTTGTAAAAATAGAAGCAAAAGCACCGCACGCCGCCTCTGAAATAAGAAGCATAGCCACAGAAGTACACAGAACAACCGAAAGACTTTTAGTAAAGACATTCTTTAATTCCGCATGATTTTCCGCACCGTAATTAAAACTTACAATCGGGGCAGTTCCCATTGAATAACCGACGAAAATTGCAATAAAAATAAATCCAACGTACATAATCACGCCGTAAGCCGCCACGCCGTCAACGCCGATATATTTCAAAAGCTGAATGTTATACAACATTCCCACAAGGCTCGCAGAAATATTGTTCAAAAATTCCGAAGAACCATTTGTCAAAGTCTTTACAAGATAAATTCCGTACCAGCGTGTCTTAACCAGCTTAATCTTGCTTTCTTTTGTAAAAATAAAATAAAACAAAGGAATAATACCGCCCACAAAGTACGAAATATCCGTGGCAACAGCCGCGCCGACAATTCCCCATCTAAAAACCCCGACAAAAAGCGCGTCCAGAATAATGTTTGTAAACCCTGCCGCCAAAGTAACAGTAAGCCCAAACTGAGGTTTTTCCGCTACAATCAGAAAATTCTGAAAAACGCTCTGCAGACAAAAAGCCGTAAGCCCCGGGACCAAAGTCCTTGCGTACAAAACAGAATATTCCAGAACCTTGCCTTCCGCACCCATTCGAGCCGCAACAGGCGGAATCACAAACCAGGCCACAACGCTAAGTGAAATACCCATCGCAATTGTAAAATAAACCAGAAACGAAAAAAGTCTGTTCGCGTCTTTTGAATTCTTTTCACCCAAAAGTTTAGAGACCAGCGCGCTTCCGCCCGAGCCAATCATAAACCCGAATCCGGAAAAAAGCATACACAGCGGCATGATTAAATTAATCGCCGCAAACGGCTCTTTTCCCGCAAAGTTAGACACAAAAAGCCCGTCCACAATCGAATAAATCGAAGTAAAAACCACCATTAATATAGAAGAAATTGAAAATTTAAATAGTTTTCCGTAAGTAAAGTGATCTGAAAGTTGAATTTTCATTTTGTCCGTCCTTTCCAATTTTTAACCTCTTCCTGTAAAGAGGCATAATAAAGCTCCTGAAGTTCTATCAGTTTCTTAAAAGCGTCAATCCCCATTCTGGAAATCGCCTTTTTTTCAACACCGATTACAACTCCAATCTGATTTTCCGCAAATTCCCTTCCCTGCTCCGTAAACACAATAATTTTTGAACGTTTGTCAGCCTCATTTTCAACAAGAGTAACAAGCCCTTTTTTCTGCATATCAAGGACAACATTGTTCACCGTCTGCGGCGGAATGCAGTATCCCTGAGCAATTTTTTTCTGCGTCTGCCCGTTTTCCATAAACAAAGCATACAAAACCAGATTAAATTCACCAGAAACCCCAAGCCGCTTGTACAAACTGTCGTAAAACCTTGTAGTCTGGCTAATTATCCTGTTTTCCCGCTGCAAAAGCCCGGTCTTCTTTACCATATTCCTCCCATTCAGGATTATTTTATTCCTATTTAGGATTAATGTCTAGCGTGTACAAAACAGAACTGGTGCGGATGAGGTAGAAATATTATGAAGAAAGAATGTCGAGTTTTTGTCTGAATTAATCTAAGAATCCGACGATATTTTCTTTAACTTTTTTTGTGATTCATTTCCGAAAACGCATAAAAATCGACTATGTAATACTAGAGGTTTTTATGTTTTACAATGATGAGGAAGAAAATCTGACTCCCGCACAGAAGTGGGAAAAGGCCACGCTTGCGGACAATTTTATATTCTGCTCGGTGATGTCGCATAATCTTGACCTGTGCAGGGAACTCTTGGAAATGCTCCTTGACATAAGGATTGATTATGTGAAACTTGTTGAGTCCGAAAAGACATTTTTTCCGGATTTTTACTCAAAGGGAATCCGCCTTGATGTCTACGTAAAGGACGGCTCGGGGCGCTCGTTTGACATCGAGATGCAGACCGTGAACACAAAGAATCTTTCAAAGCGGTCGCGCTATTACCAGTCGGTGATCGACGTTGACAACCTAAAATCAGGCGAAGACTACGAGGAGCTAAAGCAAAGCTACGTGATTTTCCTGTGCCTTTTTGACATTTTCGGGAAAGACCTACCGATTTACACATTCCAGAACCGATGCAATGAGAACGGCTCGATTTTACTTAACGACGGAACAACAAAAGTCTTTTTCAATGCCCGAATGTATGATAAAATGCCGACAGAAAAGTTAAGGAATTTCTTCAAATTTTTGCTGGACAACGAGCCTGTAGCCTCAGATTTTACAGCAAGGATTGAGGACCGTATAAAACTTGCCAAGACAAACATTGACGAACGGAGGCGCTTTATGACAGTGGAACAGGAAATAAAACTCTACGGAAAACACAAATTCCAGGAAGGCTATGACAAAGCATACACCGTCGCCTACAAAGAAAGCGCAGAGGAAACTTGTGTTCAGAACGCAAGAAAACTAAAATCCAAAAATGTTTCCCCAGAAATAATCGCAGAATGCACAGGGCTTCCGGTTGAAAAAGTAAGGGAACTTTAGAAAAGGCAGCGTTGAAACAAGAATAAGCAACAGCCCCATTCTACTGGAATTTTATAAAAGACGCGGACGGCGGAGAGCTTTCAGAGGCAAAGACGCTTACCGCAGACGAGTCGATAAAAATTGCAAACAAGGGGGCGTTCACGCTGGACAACACAAAGCTTGACACCACGACCGGCGAGGGCAAGGACGTCACCTACCAGTTCAGCTTCTGGG
>CAVGBY010000036.1:0-17745 GCA_963627355.1 uncultured Prevotella sp.
GAATGTGGATTCCTGTTTCTACGCTGATTCCTTTAAAAGTTGCTGAAAGACCTGCGTCAATTGTGTCCGAGCCGGTGGAATTGTCTGAAAAACTTGTGCTTGAATTTTTTAAAGTGTAGCCGCCGCTTGCTGAAAGTGAAAAATCTTTTTCCGCCGCGCGTTCCATTTCTGCAATCTTATGTTCGTACACCGCATTTTCTATTTTTGTGTAGAGCTGCTTTTCAAAAGATAAGATGTCAACCGCTTCTGTAAAAGGAATTGTCTTAGGTAAAAAATCCGTTGAATCCGTTCCGGCTTTTGAATTTAGTTCCCCGGTGGTTTTTGTGTCCTGCACGGAAGAAAAACTTGTTCCACATTCCGAGGCGAACACTGCGCAGTCGTGCTCAAAATCGTGGATTTTTGTTTCTACGTCATGCGAGTCGGAAAGAACTTTTAATTCTGCCTGCCGGTATTTTGCGGAATTTTTTGAGTAGCCTTTTGCCTTTACTTCCTCAAAAGATACTGTGTCCTCGTAAAGTGTGTTTTTTGCGGTTGAAATTTCGCTTGCGCTCTGAAAAAGCTGCTTTAGTTTTGTGTAATATTCTTTTTCCGCCTCAATCGCGCGGTTCTGGAGTTTTCGTTTTGCTTCTAAAAGCGCCCGTTCTGATTTTATAAGAGAGATTTTCCGTTCAAGCGATGTACCCGAAATCAAGTCAATTCCAAATGAAAACGAGGTGTCCGCGGATTTGTTGCTTCCGTCTGTGATTTTTATTTTTGAGGAGGCTGAAACTGAAAGGTTTGCGGCCTGGGGAACAGAAAATTTGGCTGAAGGATTGAATGAAACGCTTGTGTTCTGTCCGTTGAACTGGAAATTTGCTGTTCCGGTTGAAAGTGAAACGTCAATTCCGTTTTCAATTGAAGTTTTTTCCTGCTCAAGCGCGGATTTTTTTACTTCAAGCGCAAGTTTTTTTAGTTCAAGGTCGTTTTCCAGAAATCCGGAGAGTGAAGGTTCTGAAAAAGTAACTGGTAAAAAAACAAAAAATGCACTGAAATAAAAAATGCAACGCTTCATATCAATAAAACATACCAGAAAAAAAACTGTAACAAAATATTTACTCTTAATTTCGAGTTTTATTGATTTAGTAAAGAAATTGAATGTGCTACCAGAAAAAGCGCGTCAATTCGCTAGATAGCAAAGCTATCTTACGCGGAGCGTACAAAGTATCGGACTAGGCTATCTCACCGAATGGCTCGGTTGACGCTTACTTTTTCTTCCCGCCCATTCAATTTATCCCTTCTGAAGAAAAACTCGAAATTAGGGCTATTTATGGCGAATGTCGAGTTTTTTGGTTCAGAAAAAAATCGGCATTTGACCTTTTAAAAAATTCTTGAAAAAGCGGCGATAATGTCTGCTCCGGCCACGAATGTTCCGATTGAGCTTCCGATGGAAGAAAGAAGAAAAACCAGGAGCACGCGGAGAATCTTGTTCTTGTAAAAGCCTTTTACCCTTCCCGCGTTTTCCGCGATGTTTTCCAGATCTTTTACCTGCGGCTTGCACATAAAAGCCTGGACGATGCCGGAAATAATACCGACACCGATAAACGGGCAGAGCGAAGTTATCGGCGCTCCTATAAAAGAAACTAATATTGCAGCCGGATGAGCCGCCGCAATCAACGCGCCGAATGCCGCAAGACCGCCGTTCCACAAAATCCAGCTTAAAGTCATTCCTGAGCCGACATCTTTTCCGCCGATTACAAATCCTGCCGCGATTAGTGCTACAATCAGCACAGGAATAATCCACATTGCAATTTTTGAGGCAAGTTTTTTTTCTGGAATTGAATTTATTTCGGTTGTGTCTGTTGATTCCTCGTTTTTTGCAATTTTTTCAATATGTTCTGCGACACCATTTAAATGTCCTGCTCCAAGAACAGCAACAATGTCGCTTCCTTTTGAATCCCAGATATGAGAGGCAAGGAATTTGTCGCGTTCATCAATAAGAACTTCTTTTACAACCGGAAGATATTCGGCAAGTTCCTTCATCATTGAATCCATTTCTGAGGATTTTTTTAAATCTTCAATTTCCGTCTCTGAAATCTGCTCATTGCTGAATCCGCTTGCAATCAGCGCGGAAAGCAGTTTCATTTTTCCCATAAATGAGCTTTTTGCCCACGCGCGTTTTAGGGTTGTCTGAATCGGGCGGTCCACCATTTCTGTAGGAATTCCAAGCTCGTTCGCGGTGTTCATTGCGGCAAGCATTTCATCGCCGGGTTTTACGCCTACATTTTTGCCCATTCGTTTTTGGAATGAGCCAAGCACAAGGTTTGCAAGCAGAAGGAATCCTTCTTTTCTCCTTAAAACCTTGATTATGTCGAGTTTTTTCCAGTTGTCCGGATTTTTTATTGATTCGCAGCGTTTTTCGTCAAGTTCAATTGCAACGCAGTCCGGCTTGTTCTGTCTGATATATTCTGTAACTTCGGCAATGCTTTCCGCGGAAACGTGCGCGGTTCCAATCAAAGTGATTTTTTTGCCGTTGAATTCCAAAACTTTTTGTGTCTGATTCATGATTGTTTCCTTATGCTAATCCTAGTTGTTTTTCAGGTCTGCTGGCAATGCCCATTCGGCCAGTCGGTATTCAAAGAACATTGGGGTCTGCATTTTTGTAATCTGGTTGTAGTATTCTGCCGCAACGGACTTTGAGCCTTTCATGTCGTAGTAAAGCGCAAGATAATATTTCATTTTTCCTCTTTTGTTCTTGTCCGTCTCTTTTTCAATGTCTTTTATGACAGCGTTTTCTGCGTTCATTGGCCCCTGGTCGTGGTAAAGGCGAATCATTTTGTATTCAAGGGAATTTCTGTCCATCGGTTTCATATATTTTTCTGAAAGCTGCTTCATCTCGAACATTTTGTTCTGCTTGATGTACGTTGCCAAAATCATAAGTTTATACGCATAGGAATCGCTGATTTCATTTGCTTTTGTGAAATATTTTCGGGCTTCCTCCCAGTTTTCCATGTGGAATTCAAGAATTCCGATTTCTTCAAACGCAAAATAATATTTTGGATTTGTTTTTATGACCATTTTGTAGTCGGCAAGCGCTTCCTGAAGTCTGTTCTGCTCGTCATAAAGTCCGGCCCGGTATGTGTAGCCAAGAAAATAATCCGGCGCAAGATTTATTGCTTTTGTCCAGGCTTTTTCCGCATCTGTATAACGGCCAAGGTTTCTGGAGTAATTTCCCAAATCAATGTAATAATCAGAGTTTTCCGGATTCAGTCCGATTGCTTTCTGGATATTTTCAATTGCAGTCTTGTAGTTTTCTGATTCAGCGGCAAGTTTTCCAAGGTATTGAAAGGCAATGTCGCTCTGCGGATTGATTTCCACCAGTTTTTCAAAAGTGTTTTTTGATTCCTTGAAATTTCCAAGGTAATAGCTCATCTGTCCGTAGCCAAAAAGACCGTCCTCGTTGTCATTTTCTTTTAGGATGACTTTTTTATAGTATTCTGCGGCAAGTTTGTACTTCTTTTTTAATGCCCAGCGGTTTCCCAGTATAAGGTTTGCGGTTGCGTTTGTAGGGTCTGCTTTTAAAAGGGCATTTGTTACATTCTGGATTTCTGTAAAATTTCCAGAGGCATTTGCGATTTCAGCCTCAACTTCCATCACTTCGATTGTGTTGTGTCCCGATTTTTTTAGTTCGTTCACAATCGTTTTTGCCTCATTCAGCCTGTTTGCGGAAAGAAGAAGAGATGCTTCCAGGATTCTAAGGTCAACATCGTCTTTTAGATTTTCCGGAATATCCTTGTAAAGCTCGATTGCGCCGTTAATATCTCCTTTTATAAGAGATTTTTGAAGTTCCTCGGCAAAATTTATAGTTTCTGCGCTGACCGACCACAATCCAATATTAATGGAAAGAAAAATTGAAAGTGAAATAAAAAATACTTTAAATTTCATTGAATTCTCCAAATTCAAAGGACTAAAAATGGTTGTTGAAATTCATCTGTCCTTTAGTTAAACTTAGTAAATGTTTGCACAGTTTTTAAGAAAGGCTTTTACTCTTTTAGTAATTTATGCTGTTTTAATCATCGGAATTTTCATTCTTCAGTTTAAGAATGATTCTATTATTTCAGAAAAATTAGGAAACCTCCATATAACGCTTTTGGAATCTGCTCAGGATGATAACAGTATTTTATTGAAAAATAAATTCTCTGTAAAATTCAACGGGCTGAATTTCAGCGGAACAGAGGATGATCCGGTTCGCGCCATGGTTAATGGTTCTGACCGGCCGATAACTTTAAAGACGTGGAAAGTGATTTCGCCGCTTGCCTGCGAGCTTTCTTTTTCTAATGGTATTGCGCTGCGTTTTTCTGTAAGTGATGAAAGTTCAAGGGCTTATCTTTCTGTTGAAGGAACGCTTCCGGAAAATGTTTCACGTGTTTTTGTTCCATATAATTTTGCGGTTGGAACTTCTGTCGCCTCTAGAACGGAAGACCAGATTCAGATTGAAAACAAGAAGAATTCGTGGGAACTGAATGCGCCGAGCATCCAGCGTGACTATATTGTTCTTACAAAGGCTGAAAAAGTTGCCTCTTATTCATATTTTGATAAAACCCATTCGTTTACGTTCGAGGATACAATTGCATTTGAGGGTGCTTCCGAGGAAATCTATAAGAACAGCGTTGAAAATTTAAAGCAGAATCTTATAAATGCGTTCTCGCAGGTTCCGGCGGATTCCCAGACTGTTGCCGAGCAGGAAGCTGTTTCTTTTGTTGCGGCAATGGCTGAAAAAGGAAGATATAATGAGGCGTTGGATTCTGTACCGCAGAATTTCAAGAGGAGCGCGTTGCGTACGTTCCTTTCTGCTCCATATTTTGACACATTGGCCCGCATTAATGAGCCGCTTCAGGCACAGCTTAAGAATTATGGCGAAATGATTGCGCGTTCAGCGGAAACTTCCGCGTTTGACATATTCAACGTCCGCTTTATTGCTGATTATATGTGTATGCATCCTGGCTCTAGTTCTGTAAGAAAACTTCTGGAAAATGCTTCCGCCGCGGAAATTTCTGAAAAAACGCTCCAGCAGGCGGTCGGAATTCTAACGGTTTACAACGAGCTTTGCGATAAAAATCCTGAGCTTTCAAATATTCTTGCTCCGGCGGCCGCAAAAGCTGTTGAAAAAGTTTCTTCTCATTGTTTGATTGACGAAAATTCAATAACAATTGCGGAAAACGGAATTTTCCTTTCGGTTGTTCAGGCGGTTCAGGCTGGAGATGCGGTTCTGCGTTACGGCGAAACGGTAAAAAATGCTTCAATGGTCGCAGGCGGCCGCTTGATTATATCTTCTTACTTAAAGGAAAGCTCTTCGTTTGACTTAAAGACTCTTGGCGAGCTTTATCCGATTGTGGTTCATGACAATTATTTCTATCCTCATTTTGAAATTCTGGCGTTTGACGGCGGCCGTTCAGTCTGGACTTGGACCTGCGCAAAAAATATTTCTTACGAAAACGACAACCAGGGTACGATAACTTTGAACATCGACTTCCCGCTTTCGTACACGCACTACGTAATCATAAACGGAATTGAACGTTTCCAGACAATCTATATCTACGATCTGGCGTTCCGTACCGATGCAAGATTTGAAACATACAACTCTTCCGGTTATGTCTATCAGGGTGACTCAAAATCCCTTCTGTTAAAATCAAGGCATAAGAGCCAGGTTGAACAGATTAGGCTGGTTTATCCGCAGGCAGAGTCAAGCGTGCAGGTGGAAGAAACCGAATAGGTCTTTAGTTTGAGTACAGGGCGGCGTAGCTTTCCATCATTTCATCTAGTTCTGTGTCGCTGTCTGCGCAGAGGGAACACGCAAAGTAAAGCGCTATTGCTGATTCTGTTGTAAGGTAGCCCATTGGAACTGCGCCTTCGCGCCAAATTCCGTGGGCAGTTATGTATTGTGAAAAATCAAGGTTCATTTTCTGCTGCGACGTGCAGTAAAAGCGCATTCCGCGGCGGTTTCCGGTTAAAAGCATAGGTTTTAGTGAATAATCGCTGTCATTCATGTTTCCGGAGCCGATTCCGTACATTTCTATAAAAATTGAATGTACAGAGGAATATTTAAGCATTCCGTTGTAAAGGTCGCTTCTGAACCCTGGATAAAGCCGGCACATAAACATTTTCCGGCTGGCTTCCGCAAGAATCCGTGAGACAACATCCCTGTCTAAATCAGCGATTCCGTTGAACTGGGTTGCAATTGGGCCGCTTTCGCGGAATTTCTGGGAGGTTAAATTCCAGTTTGAAAAAATTCCCGGCCGTTCAAAATGCAGGTTCAGCGGTGAAAGGACTTTTCCGCCGTAAACCACAAAAACTCCGCTTTTTTCTTTTGAGGCTGTTTCAATCGCAAGCCTAAGGTTTATTTCTGCCTCTGTGCTTTCTAAAGGCAATGTTGAGGAGGCCGTGATTACAATCGGAACTTCCGAGTCAGAAAAAAGCCAGTACAAAAGTGCCGCGGTGTAGCTTAAAGTGTAAGTTCCATGCGTTGTGACAATTCCGCTTGCAGTTCCGGCGTTGATTCTTGTGTTGATTTCTGTGATAAGTTCGGCCCAGTCAGAAGGCTCAAGCTCCTCGCTTAAATATTGACCTGCGGAAATAACCTGCAGCGGCGTGTCCGGGGCGATTTGCTCGGCAATGTTTTTAAGTACAGAAGAATCTCCAGCGGAAATTGTTCCGTCCTTGTGCCTTACTGCGGAGATTGCGCCGCCGGTTGTAATCATGTAAATCACGCTTATATTCAATTCTTTTTTTATAAGGGATTTTACAACCTGAGGAACGGCTCTGCCTTCTGTTTCTTTCATCACAATTCCGGTTAAAAATTCCAGCGGCTGCATCTGTCCGTTCTGAAGTGTTTTGCATTGCTCCGGGTTTTCTTTTATTGCTTTTAGGACATACGGAAGCAAGTCTTTTTCGTTTGCAAGTTCCGTGATGTTCAGGGATTTCATAAGTTTTTCGGGCGAATGACCGTTTTCAAAAGTTGAGCGAAGCAGTTTTTTTGCCGTAAAACTGTGGATTTCGTTTGTGTCAAGTTTTTTTATAATCCATGCGAAATGAGGCGGTGTGATTTTTGATTTTGAAAGCGTTGTGCTGTCTTTGTTCAAAAGTCGCGCAAGTTCACTCGCCATCCAATGCGCTGTGTTTATAGGATTTGCGCCAAGCGCGGCGACAGATTCAAAAAAGTCGGCTTTTTCCTTTGTGTCGCAAAGAAATTCTGAGCGAAGGCGCGAAACTCCGTACTGCTGCTTAAAACGCTGGCGTCGTGCTTCCGGAAGTTCGATTTTTATTTCTGCGGAAAGTTTTTCCTCTGCGCTTTCAAGGTTTATTGTCTGCGGAGGATTTAAATGTTCAAAACGGTTTTTTGTTAATGCCCGCTCCTTGTAAAATTCTGTGCAGGATTTTGCCTCATTCCATAAACGGCTTTCGCTGTGGATTTTTTCTCCGGTTGAAAGCATATTTTCCTGTCGGGTAAGCTCATGGTTTACTGCTTTCCGGGCAAAATTAAAGGAATTCAAATTTCTTAATTTTACATAATAATCTGGAAACTGCGGATATTTAGAAAGAGCGACATAGGCGTTGCAGCGGATATATGAATCTTTTTGCTCCGTGTTTTCGATGTTCAGATACTGGGTCAGGCGGCGTAATTCCTCCAGAAAAATGTGGACTTCTTCCCCCAGCTCAAACGATGGCTCGGTTTTTATGCGTATGCTTGGATTTCCCGCAAAAGAATAGTCCATTCTGGTTTTTCCGTTTGCGTGTGTCAGGCGTCCTAAATCTTCTTCAATGCGGACTTCTTCAATCTTGATTGTTTTTCGGTGGCTGTGGAACATGAGGCTCATTGTGCCTTTTTCTGCGATTTTTACTGAATATCCGTTGATTGTTTTTCCGTTCTGGATTTCCGGAATTTGGGCGGAGATTTTTTCAATGTCAGAAATCAGTGAAATCTGGCAGCCCAGGGCTTTTGCGAGAGTGTAGACGCTTTGCAGAACCTGTGGCTCGATTGAAATTTTGTCGGTTTTTTGGTCAGTAATGAATACAGAATTTACCGCGGCAAGCTGAATTCTTGTTTCAACGTACACAAATGATTGATACACGCTAAAAACTCCTAAAATAATTGAAAATTATACCGTTTTACTAAAATTTGTGATATACTTCATACCAAATGAATAAACATGATTTTCCAAAAATCCATTTTTATGATCAGGATTTTGTAGACATTTACAATAAGACTTGGACAATGCTTTCAGATTACTGGATTGATCCAAAGACTGGGGAAAAGTCCTCTGATGGTTACTTTATTTATCCGCGCGGTGAAAAACTTGTTATTGACCAGCTGGAAAGTATTTTTTCATCATTTTTTCTTGTGTATTCGAACAGGAATTATGATGCAAATAGAAATATAGACTATTTTTATTCAAGGCAGGAAGAAGACGGCGCAATCCGCTGGCGTTATGATGTAAAAACAGGAAAGCCGCTGATGGACGATTCAAATCCGCAGGGGGTCGGGCTTCCGCTTTTTGCATGGGCTGAATTTAATCTTTACCATAAGTCCGCAAATAAAAAACGAATAAAGGAAGTTATGCCAATCCTTCAGAAATATATGAGCTGGATTGACGAGAACTTTAAGCAGGAAAATGGACTTTATGCAGTTCCGGCTACGGCCAGCACAATGTTCAATTCTCCGCGTGAAAACGTTTTTTATCCGATTGATTTTAATGCGGCGGTTGCAATTAACTGTGCCCATATGTCTGTTTTAGGAGATATTCTTAACGACAAGGATTTAAGTTTTCAGTACAGAAGAAATTATTTTTCTATAAAAACAAGAATCAATTCGATGATGTGGGATTCTTCCGCCGGATTCTATATGGATTTGGACAAAGACGGAAACAGGCTGCCGGAAAAAACAATCGCCGGATTCTGGCCGCTTTTGGCAGAAATTCCTAGCGCTGACAAATCTGAGCTTCTTATCGCTCATTTTAGCAATCCTGCGACGTTCGGGCTGGATCATCCGTTTCCGTCGCTTTCTGCGGACAGCTTTAATTTTAAGGAATCAGGCCAAGGATATTGCGGAAGCGTTTTCCCGATGTTCAATTTTATGGTCATCAAGGGGCTTGAAAAATACCAGCGTTATGAGCTTGCGCGCGAGTGTTCAATCCGGCACTTGTATTATGTTCTTGACGGTCTTATGCCGGCGGACGAAAACCAGAAAGGCGATTTTTACGAGGCGTATAAGCCGCTTAGCTCGCAAAAGGCGGAACTTGAAGGCTCGGACTGGTTTCCAAGAAATCATTATATGATTGGAACAGGACTTTCAACAATTGCGCTGATGATTGAAAACGTTATCGGGCTTTCAATAAGTTTGCCGCGAAAAACTGTAGACTGGATTATTCCGAACCTTGAGATTATGGGAATTGAAAATCTTTCCCTAAAACGAAATCTTATTACAATTTTAAGCAATAAGAGTCCACGTGGCTGGGAAATTCAAATGGAAAGTGAAAAACTTTACTATTTTACGATAAATATTTTGGATCAAAAGAAAAAGACTTTGCCGATTCCATCCGGTAAATGTTCAATGCTTATTGATAAACTTTAAATATTGGGCATCTCTGAAAATTGCAATTTTTGGAGGCTTCCTATTTGTAAAATTTTAGTTTTTTCAGGCTTTGCTCTGTAAAAATCTGTTATTGTTAACTTAGACTGAAAAACTCTTTGATGTAAAAATTGAATGTAGGTTTTCAGTCTATTTGTTATTTTCGGGGTTTATATGTCAACACCAGAAGCAGTCATTGAAATCGGCTCAACGGGTGTGCGCCTGTTGGTCGCAGAATTTACGCAGGAACGAAAACGGAATATTCTTGACCGTTCAGAAATGCCGGTATCTCTTGGCAGGGATGTCTTTACGTCCGGTTCAATTTCCAGAGAAACGCAGACGCAAATCCTTCATGTTTTGCAGCGTTTTAAGGAACAGCTTGTCGCGTGGGCAATAAATCCTTCTGAAACAGCAGTAATTGCCACATCTGCATTCCGCGAGGCAAAGAACAAAGACCCTGTGATGGATAAAATTCTTTTGGCAACAGGATTCCGCGTAAAAGTTATTGATGGAATTGAAGAGAACCGTCTGATGTATCTTGCGGTGACCGACTGTCTAAAAGAAGAGGCGTATAAGGTTCGTTCAGAAGATTCTGTGATTCTTGAGGTTGGCGGAAGTTCAACTGAAATTATGCTGATGAAAAAGGGAAAAATCGCAGGCGCGCACAGTTTACGGCTGGGAACTACGCGGCTTGAATTAAAGACGCGCAGGCAGAATTCGTCTTCCCATGATGATGTTCAGCGTTACATTGAAGAATATGCCCTGAATGCAAAAAGTCTTCTGGAAAGCGAGCTTAATCTTTCTGAGGTAAAGCAGTTTCTGGCGGTCGGGGCGGATGCCACACTTGCCGCGATAAATGCCGGAAAACCGATTTCTACTTTTTTGTGGTCAATCGAGCGTGAGGATTTTGACCGGTTTGTTGATGAAATTCAGGAATATTCAATTGATGAATGTGTCGCCCGTTTTAAAATTTCCTACAGCGATGCCCAGACTCTTTGTGTAAGCCTTTTAATTTACAAGATGTTTGTTCATCATACAAACTGCAAAAAAATAATTGTTCCGGAAACAAATATCCGCGAAGGCGTGATTATTAGCCACAATGACACGGCCGGCGAGGAGCTTCAGGAGGAATTCCACCAGCAGATTACAGCTTCCGCGGTTTCGCTTTTGCGTAAATATCACGGCGACCAGGGACACGCAGAAAGAGTCCGTGAGAATGCTATGAAAATCTACCGTTGCCTTGAAAAAGAAATTTCTTTGGAGGAACGTTCTGTAATTCTTCTGGAGGTTGCGTCAATTCTTCATGATATTGGAATTTTTATCCGCATGGATGACCACAACCTGCACAGTGAGTACATTATTCGCCATTCAGAGATTTTTGGTCTTACCAGAACTGAAAATCTGATTATAAGTCTGATAGCGCGCTACCACCGTGGAAAGCAGATGCCGCAGGACAACGAGCAGTTCCCGGTTTTTGCAAGAAGCGACCGCATGACAATCTTAAAATTAACTGCAATTTTGCGTATTGCGGATGCTCTGGACAGAAGCCACGGTTATTCGTTAAAAGATATAACTGCCCAGATAAAAAAAGATTCTTTGATTATAAAGGCAAAAGGAAGCCAGAATCTTTCGCTGGAACGGATTGCGCTTGAAGAAAAAGGCGATTTGTTTGAGTCAGTTTTTGGCTACAAAGTTGTGCTGATTTAATGGCTTTAAAGATAGGAGGAACATTCTATGGAACCAAGATTTTTTAACCGGGAGCTTTCGTGGATTGAATTTAACGGCAGGGTTCTTCATCAGGCGTTGCGTACAGACTTGCCTTTGCTGGAACGGCTTCAGTTTCTTTCTATTATATCAAGCAATTTTGACGAATTTTTTATGGTTCGGGTTGCGAGCGTAAAACGTCAGCTTTTTACAAATCCGGAATTTGTTGATATTTCAGGTCTAACGCCGAAACTTGTGCTTCAGCAGATTTCTGCGCGGGCGCATCAGATTATACGCGAGCAGCACAATTGCCTTGACAATGATGTTCTTCCGGGGCTTTCTAAAAAACATATAACTTATGTTAAGCCGGAAAATTTTTCTGCGGCGCAGAATGAATACGCGTTAAATTTTTTTAGGAACGATGTCTATCCGCTTTTGACGCCGCTTAGAACTGATACAGAGGTTTTTCCGCATATCGGGAATCTTGCAAAATATGCGGCTTTTCTTTTAAAACCGATTTCTGGAATCCGAAAGACTGATTCAAATTTTAAGGGCGATGAAAATGCTCCCCGGATTGCGCTTGTTCAGATTCCGGCTGGGATTCAGCAGGTTGTGTGGCTTCCGAGCGAAAGCCATGAAAAACAGTTTGCGTTGACAGAAGAAATTATAACTCAATACGGAACGCATCTTTTTCCTGGTTTTAATGTTGAAGAAACAATGATTTTTAAGGTTGCACGTGATGCGGATTTTGCAGTAGACGAAGATTCCGGAAGAAATTTTATTCACGAGATGGAAAAAGTTCTTGTAAAACGACAGTCGTCTTTTCCTGTTGAAATTACCTGCAACAATACAAGCGAAAAAATCCTTAAATTTCTTGCAGAAAAACTGGAGCTTTCTGATGATGACGTTTATTGCGTTGATGGAATAATTGACCCGAACGTTCTTGGCGGTTTGCGAGATATTGAAGGCGCGGAAAAATTGTGTTTTCCGGAATGGCAGCATTTTTATCCTTCGGAATTGCCGCAGGACGAGCCTTACTGGGATATTATAAAACAGCAGGATGTTCTGCTTCACGTTCCTTACGAGTCTTACGAGCCGGTTGTAAAATTTATTTCTGATGCGGCGGATGACCCGAATGTTCAGGCTATAAAAATGACGCTTTACCGTACCGGAAAAGATTCTCCGATTATAAGCGCATTGGAGCGGGCTGCCCAAAAAGGAAAGCAGGTTGTTGTTCTTGTTGAATTAAAAGCCCGTTTTGATGAGGAAAGGAACATAGGCTGGGCAAAAGAACTTGAGAATGCAGGAGTAACTGTAATCTATGGTCTTGTGAATTTAAAAGTTCACGCGAAAATCATTATGGTTATGCGCCGTGAAAACGATACTGTCAGGCGGTATGCGCATCTGGCCACCGGAAACTACAATCCGAAAACCGCGAAGATTTATTCAGACTTGTCGCTGTTTACTGCAAATTACGAAATTGTAAACGACGCAACGCTGTTCTTTAATCTGGTTACTGGCTATTCAACATTACAGAATATGGAGCAGCTTGCAATGGCTCCAGTAACTTTAAAGTCAAAACTGCTTTCTATGATTCAGCGTGAGATAGACAGAAGTGATTCAGAGCATCCTGGGCTGATTATGGCAAAAATGAACAGTCTTACCCACGAGGAGATTATTCAGGCGTTGTACAAGGCGAGCCAGTCTGGAGTAAAAGTTATGCTGAACGTACGCGGAATCTGTATGCTTGTTCCGGGGGTAAAAGGGCTTAGCGAAAATATTCAGGTTGTTTCAATTGTTGACCGTTACCTTGAACATTCAAGAATTTTTTATTTTCAGAACGGCGGCGACCCGGAGCTTTATCTTTCTAGCGCGGACTGGATGCCTAGAAATCTTGACCGCAGGATTGAGCTTATGTTCCCGGTTTTGGATTCGGCGGTCTTTAAGGAAGTGGAAAATATTCTGGAAACTTATTTTGAAGACAGGGTGAATGCTCTTGAACTTTCAGAGAACGGCCAGTGGAAGGAAATTCCTTGTAAAAATGATGAAATGAAAAAACGCGCGCAGGAAATTCTTTACAAAAAATATAAGCGAAGAAACGAAGCTGCCGCAAAAAAGCCTAAAGTCGGGTTTGAAGTTCGTCGCAAGGACTAAAAAAATGATTACCGTTGAAACAAAAGTCAAAATTCCTTTTCTTTGGGGAAAATCGGCGTTCAAAAAATCAAGATGGAATCAGGTGAATTTGATTGTAGGTCCTAACGGTTCTGGAAAAACTTTGCTTGCGGAAGAAATTTCTTCTCAGTTTGAAAAAAAAGGCTACAAGGTTGATTTTTTGCGCTCGGAACGTTCAAACCAGAACGAACTTTTGGAAAAATTAAAGACGGATTCGGAACTTTGCCAAAAAATTGAAACAGTTATTTCCGGTATGTTTGGAAAAACTATTAAATTTAAGGAAAATCCCCACGGAAACGTAATTCCTGTTGTTGTAAACAAGGCCTGGGATATTGAATATGGGCTTTTAGAAGGCGAGTGCCACGGGCTAAAGGAAATTCTTACGCTTTTGATTGCGCTTTACGGCTTAAAATCTTCTGTTTTGATCCTGGATGAGCCGGAGCTGCATTTGCATCCGCAGTTTCAACTTTTTTTTATGAACGAAATCCGCAAGGTTGCAGAAAATGACAGCGGCAGGATTTTTTTTCTGATTACACATTCACCGTATTTTATTGATTTGCGTTTTGCAGAGGATATTTTGGGCGTTGTGGTTTGCCATGTGAACCGCGTTCCCACTTACATTGATTTTCTTGATAAGAACGCGGAATCTTTGCTACGCAGGTTTTTGCCAAGATTCAACACGTATCACAAGCAGTTTTTCTTTAGCGATAACCAGATTTTTGTGGAAGGTTACACCGACCAGCAGATGTTTACGATTTTACTGAACTGCATGGAAAATTTGCCGGGCGTTGTCGGGACCAGTGTAATCGATGTTGGCGGAAAAGATGAGCTTGGTGTATTTTTTATGGTCTGCTCGTTGCTTGGAACTGATGGACGGATTGTAACGGATATGGATTCTCTCTTTGCCGGAAAACTTAGGGATGTTGTGTGCGCGGATTCGCGGCCTAGGCTTTGGCTTGAAAAACAGTATGAAAAGCAGCTTCCTTTTTACCGCCTGTTGTTTACACGTCACGGAGTTCCGGAGCAGGTTTCCCTTGAAAAACTTGTTTATCGCCTTGAAAGTTATCTGGTTGAAATTGGAAAATCCGTTGTGCAGATTGATTTTTCCATAAATCCTGAAATGGATATTTTTATCCAGAAACTAAAGGCACTTTACGAAAAATATGAAAAGCCGGAAGGTCTGGACACTTTTAAGACAGTTGTTCTTATGGGCGTAATTCTTTTGGAGGAAAAGTTAAAGGATATTCTTCCGATTCCGCTGGCACGGACAATTCCTCTTGTCTTTAATTTAAGCAATCTGATATTTGCCGCTTTTGAAACAGCTAGAGTTTATGTGCTTCCATACGGCTGCATTGAGCATTTTTATACCCAGTCCAAAGTTGAATATATGCCGATTTCTGGAAAAGACAAACTTTTTCATACGGAATTTGAGTCGATGATGAATATGACTTCCGAGGAGCTAAGAAAAAATTACCCGGAACTTGTATGGATTTTAACAAAAGCCTGCGCACAGAACTAAATTCAATTTAAACCTTGCCGTTTTCCGCTTTTTTTTCTTATATTTAAAGGAAACGAATAGCATAAAACTCGGATTTTCTGACGAATTTTGTGCCGGAAGATTTTTTTTTACTCAAAGAGGTGTTTTTCAAAAATGGCAAAACATGAATTTCAAACAGAGGTAAATCAGCTTTTACAGTTACTTATCCATTCTTTGTACTCGAACAAGGATATTTTTCTTCGCGAGATTATTTCTAACGGAAGCGACGCATTGGATAAGCTGAAATATCTTACAGTTTCTGATGAGGCTTACAAGAACATAAAATTTGAACCGCGTCTTGATATTTCTTTTGACGAAAAAGACAGTGTGCTTGTTGTTCAGGATTCTGGAATCGGTATGAACGATGAGGATTTGCAGAACAATCTGGGAACAATCGCTCGTTCTGGAACAAAAGCGTTCCTTTCAAAGTTGACAAGCGAGGCTTCTAAAGATTCAAATTTGATTGGTCAGTTTGGCGTTGGATTTTATTCAGCATTTATGGCGGCTAAAAAAATTGATGTTTATACAAGAAAAGCTGCCGGCGACGGAAAAATCTGGCATTGGTCAAGCGACGGAACAAATTCCTATGATTTGGATGAGGTGAGCGCAGAAAGCGAAATCGCAAAAAAATACGGTTTTGACAATCCTGAACTTAGCGGTTCTGCAATTGTTATGACTTTAAACGATGACAGCAAGGATTATGCTTCACGCTGGAAGATTGAAGAGCTGGTAAAGAAATATTCAGACCACATTGCGTTCCCGATTTATCTTCATTACGACCAGAACAAATATGATGACAAAGGAAACGTTACTTCAACAGAAAAAAAAGTTGATCAGGTAAATACGGCGAGCGCGCTCTGGAAAAGGTCAAAAAGTGAACTGAAGCCGGAGGATTACAACGAATTCTACAAGACAATCGGTCACGACGGGCTTGAGCCGCTTCATTACGTTCATACGCACGCGGAAGGAACTTTGGAATACACAACATTGTTCTACGTTCCGCAGGTTGCTCCGTTCGATATGTATCAGGCTGATTACAAGAGCGGTGTAAAACTTTATGTAAAACGCGTTTTTATTACTGATGATGACCGGGAACTTTTGCCTGCATATCTGCGTTTTGTCCGCGGTGTAATTGACTCGGAAGATTTGCCGTTGAATGTCAGCCGTGAAATTCTGCAGCAGAACAGAATTCTTGAAAATATCCGCAGTGCTTCTGTAAAAAAACTGCTCAGTGAATTCAAAAAGATGGGCGAGGATGCGGACAAAGCCAAAAAGACAGAAGAAAGCAAACGCACTGATGAAGAAAAGAAAGCCATTGAAAAATGGAATAAGTTTGTAAAGAATTATAACCGCCCGATGAAGGAAGGCTTGTACAGCGATTATGCAAACCGTGATGAAATTGCAGAAATCGTTAGATTTAAGTCAACAGACGCAAGCGGAACAGGCGACGGAAACTATACAAGTTTTGCTGAATATGTAAACAGGATGAAGCCGGAGCAGAAGGCGATTTATTACATCACAGGAAGCGATGAAAAGAATCTTCGCGCAAATCCGCTGTTAAAAGCGTATGTGAACAAAGGTTTTGAAGTTCTTGTTATGGACGATGACATTGATGAGGTTGTTATCGGCGGCTACGGAAAATACAAGGATTTTGAGCTGAAGGCAGTAAACCGCAGCGGAAGTGACGAGGATTTGGGAATAAACAAGGAAGAGGCTAAAAAGAAGGAAGAAGAATTTAAGCCAGTTACAGAAAAAATCAAAAAAGCGTTGGGCGACAAAGTAAAGGAAGTCCGGCTTTCTAAAACTTTGAGCGGCGAAAATCCTTCCTGCATTGTTGTTGACCAGAATGACCCAAGCTGGCAGATGGTTCAGATGATGAAGGCAATGGGGCAGAACGGACCGGACTTAAAGCCGATTCTTGAAATCAATGGGGAACATCCGATTGTTGCAAAAATCAAGGATTCTTCTGATGAGGCAGTTATTGCCGATGTTTCAGAAGTTTTGCTTGACCAGGCGCTGCTCGTTGCCGGCGTTGAGCTGAAAGACCCGGCCGACTTTGTAAAAAGCCTGAATAATTTGCTTAGCAAATAAGGTTTGAACTGATTTATCTTTTGCGGTGCAAAAAGCGGTGTTTTTGAAGT
Organism: uncultured Prevotella sp.; assembly: GCA_963627355.1. Classification (GTDB taxonomy): domain Bacteria; phylum Spirochaetota; class Spirochaetia; order Treponematales; family Treponemataceae; genus Treponema_D. The sequence continues at coordinate 17,156 of CAVGBY010000036.1, forward strand.
GTTCTTCGAATCATCGCTTTTTTTATTTATCTATGTTAAAATATCGAGAATATAAATATAATAATCGAGGTGTTATGAAAACAGCGATTTTGAGTAGTTTTGATAAATATACTACATTTTCTTTCGCAGGCACCACATTGACTTTTAGAACTTGTGATAATTTGGAACCAATATTGGATGCTTTATATATGGATAAAAATATTTTCCTGAAACCAATTAAAGGTGAAAATTCAATATGCATAAATTAGAATTAAAAAAAATAACGGATAATGCAAAATTAATTGTTTGAAGACTTGCTTGTGAAATATAATAATGATGGAATACTTTTTTATGTTCGTGGAGAAGCATACGAAGCCATTGGATTAAATAAAACTACAAAATTTTTACACTGTAATAAAATTTATAAATGAAAATGATATGTTTGTTTTTTTGGGGTCTTTTTTGTCAAATTATAATATAACTCTTTCAGTCAATTATACTTCGGAAGTCAAGATTGATTATGGGATTTTAAATGGTAATAACACCATTATTTTTATAAAAGTTGGTCTTGCAGGGAGTATTTATGGATACGAAAATAAGTACTTACGAAT
>CAVGBY010000037.1:0-17302 GCA_963627355.1 uncultured Prevotella sp.
TGACAAAGGTTATCCGCCTTCACAAAGACGATGAGATTCTATTTATAAGGGAACAAAAGCGAATTTTACTGGAGCTAAATTCTTCTGAAAAAGAAAATATCGCTTTTCCATTTTTTCCGGTTCTTATTGAACTGAAGGACGAATATTTTGAGCAAAAAACTGTTCGGGAACTAAAAAATTCGTTTGCTTCGGTTCTGGTTGAAAAGGCGGTTATTTCCGAAAACCAGATTTTTTGCCCGGTAAAAATAAAGATGTGCGGTCAGGCTGAATTTTCTGAAAAACTTTTGCTTGGAACGCTCAAAAAATGCCCGGAAGAAAAATCCATTAACGTGGAAAAATGCCTTTCAAAAAAACTAAGGATTTTTCAAGTCGCGGAAGAAAAAAAATCAGGAATCCAGACCGAACTGTGGAATCCGCAGTGGGTCAAATGCAGATAATTTTTTAACGCATTATTCTTTTGCCCGCAAGTTACTTCAGCCACAGCTTAATTGCCACAAGTGGCAATTACAAGACTTGTTCCTCACAAACCGCAATGGATAATTCTTTTTTAACGCATTATTTCTTCACCCCTATCCATTGCGGTTAAGCCGGTTTTTACGTATTCCAGGATTCCGAATGGTTCTAGCAGGCGGATAAGGCTTTCGATTTTGTCCTCGCTTCCTGTGGCCTCTACAATAACGCTGTCAGGAGCGACATCAATGATATGGGCGCGGTAAATATCGCAGGTTCCGATGATAATCGCACGCTTTTCGCCCGGCGCCTTTACTTTTATAAGAGCCATCTCACGCTGGGTTGTCTTGGATTTTTCGCATTTTTTTATGGAAATAACCTCGACAAGCTTTGAAAGCTGCTTTTCAATCTGCTCAAGAATATAAGAGTCGCCGTTTACAACGATTGTCATACGAGACTGTCCTGGATTTCCTGTTTCGCAGACTGTCAAAGAATCAATGTTGTAACCGCGTCGGCTGAACAAGCCTGAAACACGGCTCAAAACGCCTGCATGATTTTCCACAAGTACACTCAACACGAATTTTTCCATTTTTGTCTCCTCTTGAACAAAATATTATATGCTGTTTCCGGCTTCGGAATAAACGCCCAAAAGACGGACTTCCTCCGCTGAATTCCTTAATTCTACCATAAAATTCTGGATATAGTTTTCATTTTGCAGAATTTCTTCCCGAATTTCAACATCGGTGTAAAACCAGTAATGCCACGGCTGCCCCGCAATCGGACGGCTTTCCAGACGCGTAAAACTAAGCTTGTGCTTTCTGAAAACCTCCAGAACCTTGCACAATGCCCCGGTTTCATTCGGCGTACAGAAAACAAAAGAAGCCATATTCGGGGATTTTCCATTTTCCTTGATTTTCTTTTCAATATGGTTTGCCGCAATCACAACAAATCTTGTGTAATCCCGCGGGTCATTCTGAATATCTTCCCTAAGAATTTCAAGATTATAATATTTTGCTGTAATCGAGCTTGCAATCGCGGCCGAATCGTCTGTATCTGACTCAGACACCATTTTTGCCGCATTCGCGGTTGAAGAAGCCGAGATTTTTTCCCATTTATTTTCTTCTATCAGTTTTGAGCACTGGGCAAACCCCTGCGGATGCGAATAAATCCGTTTTATTGAACTAAAATCCGTTCCCTTTTTCGCCAGAAGAGCATGCTGAATCCTCAGATACAACGCGCCGACAATCGAAACATCCTCAAAAGAAACAAGATTATCGTAATTGTCATAAACTGAACCGCCAAGGGAATTTTCAATAGGAATCATTCCGTAGTCCGCCTGACCGTTCACGACAGCCTTAAAAACTTCCCTGAACGAAGGAAAAGGCTTTGCCTCGATTGCGCCGTCAAAATACCGATTAACCGCCTGCTCCGCATAAGTTCCGCGGATTCCGTTGTACGCGCAGACCGGTTTCCCATTTTTTTCAAGTTTACCTTTATTCTGAAAAGAAGTTATTTCGCCTCGGATATGCACAACAGATTTTTCTATCACCGGAGCAAACGCCTCAATATCGTGCATCAATTTGTCAAACATGGAAGGAAGCAAAGCCTGCTGACCGTCACTGAACGCCTTTTCCGGATTATCGTGAACTTCAACGCTGATTCCATCCGCACCGGATGCAACCGCCGCAAGCGCCATCGGAGCAATTTTATCGCAAAGCCCCACAGCATTCGCAGGATCAACAATAATCGGAAGATGAGTCATTCCACGCAAAACCGGAACAGCCGAAAGATCCAGAGTATTTCTAGTCGCTTTTTCGTACGTTCTGATTCCACGCTCGCACAGAATGACATCCGCAGAACCTTCCGAAAGCAGATATTCCGCAGACATCAAAAGCTCTTCCAGCGTCGCGCATTTTCCCCGCTCAAGAATTACAGGAAGCTTTGATTTTCCCGCGGCCTTCAGCAAATCGTAATTCTGCATATTGACTGAACCAATCAAAAGACAGTCAACGCCGTGTTTTTTCATTATTTTTATCTGCTCAGAGGACATTATCTCTGAAACAACAGGAAGCCCGAATTTTTCGCCGGCAGATTTTAAAATCTTAACGCCTTCCTCTCCCAGCCCCTGAAAAGCGTAAGGACTTGTGCGGGGCTTAAAAGTCCCGCCCTTTAAAATGCAGGCGCCGCTCTGCTGAACAGATTTTGCAATCTCAAACATCCGCTCAGGATTTTCAACCATGGAAGGACCCGCAACAGCCACAATGCGCTGGCCGCCAACCCGGATTTTCTGCCCCAAACGGTTATTCAGCTCAACAATTGTATTTTCCGGCTTAAACTCGCGGCTAGCCATTTTATACGGTTTTGAGATTGGAATAACTTTTTCAACGCCAGGCAAAAGACTGACATCTTCAGGAGCTATTACAAGCTGCCCCACAGCCGCAATGATTGACTGTTCCTCGCCATCAACTTCGTTTATCTTAAAGTCCTTGCCGCACAAAAATGATTTTATGCGGTTTTTATCTTCATCTGAAATATCGTGCCTAAGAACAATAACCACTGCAAGCCTCTAAAAATTAATCTTCGCTAGAAAGATTGAATGAAACAGTACGCATAATATCGCCAAAGACACCTGCCGCAGTTACACCGGCGCCGGCTCCGTATCCACGTACTGTAAGAGGAATCGGCTTATATCGTTCCGTATAGAAAACAAATGCGTTTTCGCCGCCTTTTACGCTGTATAAAGGATTTTCAGGACCAACTTCCATCATTCCAACAGAAACTTTTCCATCTTTTATGGTCGCGCCCATTCTTAGAACTTTATTTTCTTTTTTGAGTTCCGCAATCTTGTTCGCAAAATATTCATCAACTTCCGGAAGTTTCTTTAAAAATTCCTCAACTGTTCCAGACGGATCAAAAGAATCCGGGAAAACCTTGTACATTGTTATATCGTCAAGCTCAATTTCAAAACCAGACTCACGCGCAATGATAAGACCTTTTCTTGCGACATCCATTCCGTTCAAGTCGTCGCGAGGATCAGGCTCCGTGTAGCGAAGCTCCTTGGCTTCCATAACGGCCTTGCTGAAAGGAACTCCCTCGTCAAGTTTTCCAAAAATATAAGAAAGAGAACCGGACATAATTCCGTTGAAACTTTCAAGCTTGTCCCCGGATTTATAAAGATTCTGCAAAGTATCAATAATCGGAAGACCTGCACCAACGTTTGTCTCATACAGGAAGCGGCAATGATGCTTGTTCGCGACTTTGCGCAAATCCCTGTAGAACTGCATATTCATTGAGTTCGCGCGCTTGTTCGGTGTCGCGATAGACATTCCAGCGTTAAGAATATCAAGATAGCGCTCCGGCAAATCATAAGAAGCCGTGCAGTCAACAAAAACAGGGTTCAAAGGCTTTGTGTCCTTTACAAATTTTATAATATCGTCAACGTTCGAAGGACCGAATTTGTACATAGGATTTTTCATATCCTTGCGCCAGTCAGAAAGGTCAAGTCCGTTCTCGTTAAGATTCATTCCGTCAATAGTTGTAATCGCGATAACCTTTATGTCAATCTTCTGCTTCAAAAGGCTTTCGTGCTGCTGATAAATCTGGTCAATCAATGTTCCGCCGATTGTTCCAGCGCCAAACGCGAACACCTCGATTGTCTGGCAAGTATTGAAGAAGAACTGGTGCACCGCCTTTACAGCCTTGTCCGCAAATTTTCCGTTTATTACCGCCGAAATACAGCGTTCTGAAGACCCCTGGGCCAGAGCCTTTATGTTTATATCCTGCGAGGCAAGCGCATTTGTAAAGTTCGAGGCGACACCGCGGTTACGGATCATTCCGTCACCGACAACTGAAACAATCGCGCATTCAGTTTTTACGCCAATCTCATCAATGATTTTTTCACGGATTTCAAGCTCAAATTCCTTTGAAAGGGCATCGCGGACTGTATCAGCCTCCGAGTCACGCACGCAGAAAGAAATTGTGTATTCAGAAGAAGACTGTGTAATAAGAAGAATCGAAATTCCAGCCGCAGAAACTGTATTGAACACCCTTCCGGCCATTCCGGAGCGACCGCGCATTCCAGAACCGCTGACAGAAACCATTGAAACTTTCTTTAGCGCGGAAATACCGCAGATTGAAGATTTTGTGCGGCTTTCAAAAGGACCTTTTCCAATTCTTGTTCCACGCGCAGAAGGATTAAGGCTGTTCAAGCTCCATGCTTCAATTCCTTTTGCCTGGAGCGGCGCCAATGTCTTTGGATGAAGAACCTTAGAGCCAAAGAAAGAAAGCTCCATCGCCTCCTCATAAGTCATGTCATCAACAAGAATCGCATCATGGACAACACGCGGGTCTGCGGTGAAAACTCCGTCAACATCAGTCCAGAATTCCACACGCTTAACACCAAGAGAAGCCCCAAGAATCGCGGCAGAAAAATCCGAGCCGTTCCGGCCAAGAAGTCCCATTACAGGAGCAGAACCGGTTCCTTTTGTCCACGAGCATACAAAGCCAGGGAAAAGCAAAATTCTTGTCTGGCTCTTGTTCTCGCCGTCGCGGTAAGGAAGGCAAGCCTCGGCAGTTTTCACATAATCCGCCTCTCCTTCCTTCTGATTTCCTGTTGTATAGATAAATTTTCTGGAATCAAGAAAAATAACACTCTGTTTTTTCGCACGCAGAACCGCCTCCATAATCGGAGCGGAAAGAAGCTCGCCCATTCCCATAATACGGCAGTAAACCGTGTCCGGACATTCCGCAAAAGATGCGACACCGGCAAGAAGTTTTTCAAGTTCCTCAAAACACGGCTCAATAAGATGCATAACTTTTTCAGCATCAAATCCTTCGCATTTAGACTGAAGCTCAAGACAAATTTCTTCGTGAGTTTTTTTAAGGTCTGACACAAAAGTGCCAATGGTGCCTGATACAGCCGAATCAATCGCAGCCTGAAGAGTATTAGAAACTCCGGCAACAGCAGAAACTACAACGCTAAGCCTATCTTCTTTTGCGCGTCCAGTTACAATTTCCGCGGAAGCAAGAATGCGGCGGGCGTTGCCCATTGAAGTACCGCCAAATTTTAATGTAAGCATAAAAACACCATTCCTTAAATAATCGATTTGCCCTTATTCTATAAAATTGACACATAAATTACAATTGCAAAAAATCACCCACAAAAATCATTCAAAAAGTCAAATTGACAGTATAAGCCTAGAGTGTTAAAATGTTTTCTACTATAATATTTATTCTCAAATCAGTTTAAGGATTTAAAAATGAAAAGAAGTGTTTACACAATTGGCTCTCTCATCATTTTGTTGATTGCAGCTTTTATCTTTGTTCTTGTTCCTATTTTTCAAGGTGGAAGGATGGGAAAAAGACTTCCTGTTTTTGGAAAATATGACGGAACAGAAATCAGATACGAGCAGGATACAGATTTTTACAACTATGTTGCCCGCTATGCTGAATACTACAAGAACCAGGGCATTGAAATAAAGGATTCATACCAGTTTTATCTATTTAACTATGCTTTCAATTCAACTGTAACAGAACTCGCATACAAAAAAGCGGTCGCAAAAGCCGGCTACAAAGTTCCGGAAACAGCAGTCAACCGCGCAATCAAACCGTATTTTACAGATGAAAACGGAAATTTCTCGCAGAAACTTTACAACACCACAGTAAGCAACAACTCTGACAGTGTCGCAAACCTTAGAAATCAGATTGCATCGACTCTTACAACAAGCCGCTATGCGGAAGATTCTTTCGGCGGCCAGACAGCGCTCGGAGCTGGAACTCTTTATGGTCTTAAAACTTCTGGCGCAGAGGCGGATTTTATCCACGAGATGGGAAACAACCAGCGTTCATTCAATATGGCTGTTTTCAATATGTCTGACTATCCTGACTCTGAAAAAATTGCATTCGGAAAGGCAAACGCAGGAAAATTCGTTAAATACGATTTCTCTGTAATCACAGTTTCTGACAAGGCAAAAGCGGCTTCAATCTTTAAACGCATAAACGAGAACGCAATAACTTTTGATGATGCCATAAGCGAATCACAGAAAATTTATTCAGGCGAAAACGGAAAAATCAACAGCAAATACCATTATCAGATTGAAAAATTCCTTAAAAACCCGGCGGACATGGAAAAACTCGCATCTCTTGAGGAAGGTGCAGTAAGCGAACCGCTCCAGACTTCTGTCGGATATTCGATTTTCAAGGCAGACAGCGCAAAATCCGAGCCTAACTTCTCAGAAACTTCAACTGTAAAAACTGTATACAATTATCTTACAACGAACGAATTCAGCCATATAGAGGACTACTTCAAGGAAAATGCAAAAGCGTTCACAACGGTTGCAAAGACACGAGGATTCAACGCGGCTGTAAACCAGTACAAGGCAAAAAAAGTTACTGTTCCGGCATTCGCATTGAACTACGGCGGACTTTCAGTTCTGTCAAAACTGGACACAACCCTTGACGGTCTTTCAGGCGCTGACACAAACAAGAATTTCCTTGATTCTGTATTTGCGCTCAAAGACGGAGAATTCTCTGAGCCGATAACAAACGGAAACAATATCCTTGTTCTTCAGCTTACAAAAAGCAACATTGCATCAGAAGAGCCGATTCCAGCAGACGCATTGAACGACGAGCTTACAAACTATGACGTTACTTCTGCGCAGACTGCACTGCTTTCAAGTCCAAAACTTGTAAACAATGTCCAGGATGTCTTCTATAAATATTTCAAGACAAACAACTAAGCAGGAGACTTTTTGCCTGTAGAAACAAAAAACAAGCCCTGCCTGGTAGAAACTGCGCAGGGCTTTTCTGTCAGTTATAAGAATCATATTCTTTACTCAAAATATAATCCCGGGCGGAATATTCTTTCTATTGTTGAAAAAACGGATATTCTTCCCGGAACGGTTGTATTATGCTTTTCGCCGGTATTAAATTACGGACTGGAGGCACTTGCAGAAAAACTGCCGGATGACTGCCTTATGTTCGGAATCGAGGCGGACCGCGAGCTTTATAAAATTTCAGAATCAGAGTCAAAAAAACTTGAATGTTGCAAAAAAAATATTTATGAGCTGGTTTCCCCGACAGAATTGCTTGCTCTTCCTAAAAAACTGGAAAAATTAAGCGAAACCGGAAAATTCAGGCGCGTTATCTACCTTGAATTTTCAGGCGGTTTTTTATTGAACAAAGAATTCTATATACATTTTTTTGAAGCGTGCAGAAATTCCGTAAGCCAATTCTGGAAAAACCATGTTACGCTTGTAAAATTCGGAAGGAAATACTGCGCAAATCTTTTTAGGAACATTCAGTTTATTCCAGAAAGCATAAAAAAAATTCAGGTTTCAAAAAAAATTCTTGTTGTCGGCGCGGGCGAAAGTTCAGTTGAAACCCTAAAAAAAATCAGAGGAAAACGCGGTGATTTTTTTATAATCGCAGTTGACGCGGCCTTAAAAACTCTTAAGGCGCTGAAAATTAAACCGGATGCCGCCGTCTGCGAGGAGGCTCAGTCCATAATCACAAGGGCGTTCACCGGGTGCGGAAAGAACTTTGACTATCTTTTTGTAAGCACAACCGCCACAAATTCAGTTGTAAGACTAAATCCTAAAAAAAATATTTTTTACACTCCGCTTTTTACGGACGCAGGATTTTTAAGAAAACTTGAAGAATATAAAATCCTAAATTCCGTGCAACCGCCGCTTGGCTCAGTCGGGTTAAGCGCGACACAAATTGCCCTGAGTATCAGAAAAAATGAGGAGATTCCAGTTTTTGTCACAGGACTAGACTTTTCCTATTCAATAGGAAAAACCCATGCGGCAAATTCATTCCACGACAACGCGCGGCGGGCTTCTTCCACAAAAATAAAAGGTCTTGAAAATTTTGCCGCATCCTTTGGCAATGACAGCGCAAAATTCTATGGAAAAGACGGAAAAATCGCAGTCACCACAGCGGTTCTTTCTGGCTATGCAAAATTATTCTGCTATAAATTCAGTGGAACAAAAAATCTTTTTGACGCTGGAAAGACAGGCGTTCCATTAGGACTGCCGCAAAAATCTTGTGACGTAAATATTGAAAATTCAGCGCCGCAGAACAAAAATCAGGATGAAGAAATTTTCCACGAAGAAAACACCAAAGAAATCAGCGAGAAAATACAGGTCTGGCTTAAGACAGAAAAAAATGCCCTGAATGAACTGAAATCAATCTTTACAGGAAAAACACCAGTTCCAGAAAACGAACAAAAAGAAAAAATCAGGGAACTTTTAAGAAACCGGGAATATCTTTTTATTCACTTTCCGGACAGCCACAGACTCGATTTTTCACAGAGTTTTTTGAACCGCATAAGAATCGAAATCGACTTTTTCCTGAAAATTATTGCTCATCAGATTCCTTAAGAACCGCAAGGAACGCGCTCTGAGGAAGCTCGACATCACCGAACATTTTCATACGCTTTTTACCCTCTTTCTGTTTTTCAAGAAGCTTTCGTTTTCGGGTAATATCGCCGCCGTAACATTTTGCAAGTACATCTTTTCTGTACGCACTGACAGTTTCCCGGGCAATAATCTGACCGCCTATCGCGCCCTGAATTGCAACCTTAAACTGCTGATGGCTTATCTCATTCTTTAGACGCTCGCAGACTTTTCTTGCGCGCTCAGGAGCGCTCGGTTTGTAGCAAAGGAACGAAAGCGCATCAACCGGCTTAGAGTTCAAAAGCATATCAACTTTCGCAAGTTCCGTAGGACGGTAACCGATAACCTCGTAGTCAAATGAGGCATAACCACGGCTGAAACTCTTAAGTTTATCGTAAAAATCAAAAAGAACTTCGGAAAGCGGCATTTCATAAGTAAGCTCAACACGTTTTTCGTCAAGATACTGCATATTTGTCTGTTCACCGCGCTTCATCTTGCACAGTTCCATAAGCGAACCCAGATACGTTGCCGGAGTAATAATGCTTGCCTTTATATACGGCTCTTCCGCGGACTGAATCCGCCCCTGCGGATATTCACTTGGATTGTCAACAAACATCTCCTCGCCGTTCGTAAGTTTTACCCGGTAACGAACAGAAGGCGCGGTAAAAATAATTGACTGGTCGTAGTCGCGCTCAAGACGTTCCTGGATAATCTCAAGGTGCAGAAGCCCAAGAAATCCACAGCGGAAGCCGTTTCCCAAGGCAATTGAATTATCTTTTTCATAGACAAGGCTCGCATCGTTCAACTTTAATTTTTCGATGCTGCTTTTTAACTCATCGTAGTCGTTTGAATCCATCGGGTAAATCGAAGAATAAACAACCGGCTTTACTTCCTTAAAACCAGAAAGCGGAGCAGCGGCAGGATTCAAAGCCCCGGTAATTGTATCACCAACGCTGATGTCTGAAACAGTCTTGATTCCCGAAATTATATAACCGACATCCCCGGCCTCTAGTTTTCCAGTTTCCTCGTAGTCAACCTTAAAAATACCGCACTGCTCAACTTTATATTCAAGACCAGTATTCATCATCTTGATAACATCGCCGGTCTTTAAAGTTCCTTCTTTTACACGGACATGAACAACAACTCCGCGGTAAACATCGTAGTGGCAGTCAAAAATCAAAGCCTGAAGCGGAGCGGCCGGGTCGCCCTGAGGTGCCGGAAAATAACCTACAATCGCCTCCAGAAGCTCATCAATGCCTTCTCCGGTTTTTGCGGAAACAAGCTGAGTCTGGCTGTCATCAAGTCCGAGCTCCTTGGAAATCTGCTCACGGCAAGCGTGAATATCCGCGCTCGGAAGATCGATTTTATTGATAACAGGAACAATCGCAAGGTCGTGCTCTAGAGCCATATACATATTCGAGACAGTCTGGCTTTCAACGCCCTGGCTTGCGTCAATCAGAAGAAGAGCCCCCTCGCAGGACGCAATCGCACGTGAAACCTCGTAAGAAAAGTCAACGTGTCCTGGTGTATCAACAAAATTCAACTCATAATCATGACCGTCTTTTGCGTGGTAAGGAATTGTAACCGCCTGACTTTTTATTGTGATTCCGCGCTCGCGTTCAATGTCCATATTGTCAAGAATCTGGTTTGTCATCTTACGTTCGTCAATAATCTTTGACTTTTGGATAAGCCTGTCCGACAAAGTTGATTTACCATGATCAATGTGCGCAACAATACAAAAATTGCGCTTGTACTTCATTTCCATTTTTATTCCTTTTTAAAAATAATAAGGGCCGTCCAAAGATGAACCAATCCTGAGTGTTATGTCAAGATACCCCTTTTTCTTTTTTCGTGTATTCATTGTTACAGAAATCGCATCATTATTTTCGCTGAATTCCACATCTGTTATTAAAACCGGATCAAGAACAGAAAAACCAGACTCATCAGCGATACTGCCCTTTAGAACATCAGAAATCGTAAACCGCTTTGAAAAAGTTGCTGAAACCGGCATAAGCTCCATTCCAAAAATCGGAACAAGCGAAGTAGAAAGCAAATCTGACTTATAAATTTCATATCCCGGCTGCAACGGCCGCTCTTCCAGATAAATATTGACAGAATATTCTTTTTCATCACGGAGATAACAGAAATTCACAACAGATTTTGCGCCAAAATTCCTAAGCACATCCTGGCCATTGTCAATTGAATAAATCCTGTTCCCATCGATTGCAGTAATAACATCACCTTTTTGTATTCCGGCGCGGAATGCGACTCCACCCGGCATTACATACTGAATCTCAAGCCCGGCATTTTTTCCGGCTTTCCTGTAAGTGTGGCCATAAGTTCCAATCCAGACGTGATTTCTTTTTCCGCCATAGAACAGGAATGGAAGATCCTGACGCAAATATTCAACAGGAATCGCAAAATTCAACCCCTGGTACTGCATAATTCCCGCAAAAACAATCGCCTGAACCTTCATCTGCTGGTCAATTAGCGGACCGCCCGAATTTCCTGAATTAACCGCGGCATCAATCTGAAGAACATTTCCGCTTGTAAAAAGTTTTCTGTCAACAGCAGAAACAATTCCGCTAGTCAATGTGCCGTGAAGCCCCAGCGGAGTTCCAATCGCGCTGACCCGGTCGCCGATATGAAGGTCGCGGCTTGAGCCAAGCTGAAGAATATACGGAGGGTCAATCTCGGCCTTTAGCAGCGCCAGATCAAGAACGCTGTCGTAGCCAATAACTTTTGCAGGAATCCTGGTGTCCTGGTCGGAAGCAAGTTTTATGTAAAGACGTGAATATCCCTCATATTTAGGGTCAACCATATCGCTTATAACGTGATGGTTTGTTATCAGATAGCCACGCTTGTCAATAAAAAATCCTGAACCAAGAACCCTGTCCGCATAACCAATTCCATTGTGGATTGCAATTCCCTTGTCAACCCAGATTGTAACAGTCGCATCAATGCAGTTCTGAATATTTTTCGGAAGCAAAGACTCTTCCACCACAACACCGGGAACATTGCAAAGATATTCTGAATAAAGCTGCTGCCCGGAAACAGAAAGTCCGTCCGTTTTTTTATATTCCAGAGATTTCTGGTCCAGTTTTTCATAGCCAAAAGTTTGCAGGGTCTTATAAATCTGAGAGCTTTCAAAAAGTTTTTTTTCGGAATTAAGATTTTTCAGTTTTTCAAAAAGCAAATCAGCATATTTGTTAAAAAGCTCATCATTTTTTATCAGATAGGAACGCCATAGGGCAAGCTCAAGATTTTCACCGCTGATTTTTTCTATACGTTTTATCTCGTTTTCAAGCACATCCTGCTCCGTGTAATCCGGCATTGAAAACACGTTCTTAGGCTGTTTTACAGTTGTGCAGCCAAGGAGAAAAAATGTAAATATCAAAGAAAAACCCAAAAGTCTACTCATCGTTCTGTCTGCTTTCATCATAAATTGTTTCGTCATAAAAAGGAAGAATTTCGCCGTAAATATTCTGACCGATTTTTACAGCAAGCATCCTGCTCTTTTTGCTCTGCAGAATCACGCTAATGCCCTGCTCAAGGGAACTGTCAAAATTTTCCAGAAGAAATTTTTCATCATCCGCATTTCCTGCGCTTCCTATCCAATAAAACGAATCAGACGCGCCCTGAGTTACAGGAAAAAACTGATTTTCATATTCAACTTTTACAGGAATTTTATTCCAGAGGGTAACCGTAACAAGTTTTCTGTCCGGATTTGTATAAAACTGGGCGTCCTCTATAACAGGCGAAGAAGAATCAGCCTGCGGATAGCGTTTGTAGCGAAGTTCCCAGCGTGAATCACCGTCAAAATCCCAACTGGAAATTTTTCCGCCGTCCGCAAGATATTCCTCGGAAAAATCAGGAACAGTGTCACCGTTCGAATCAATCTGAATCATCTTTAAATAAATTCCGGAACCTGCGACAGCGTGCCCGAACAAATTAGTCATAACCTGTTTTTGCTCCGGCTCTGAAACATGAAGAAGATTTTCCGGGTCGTAGCCAAAAGTTTCAACGGTTTCAAAAATTCCGTCACCGTCATTGTCAACAGAACGCACAGAAGGAAGCCCATCCGAAAACTCCGCGCGCGCATAATTTTTTCCAGCCGCAATATATTCCGCAGTATGATATTTTCCATTAAGGACATAAAAGCGAATTTTCGCGCCAGGCCGTTCATCAGAGGAAATCTCGTAGCTTGAGCAATTCTGAATCAACGCATTTTCATCAAGTTCTTCCATATAATCAAGAACGTATGGAACATAAAAATCAAGACCAAAAAGATTTTTTGCGCTTTCAAGAGGTTTTATCTCAAAAGGAGACCACAAAAGAGCCTCGCCCACAAGATTAAAAACCGCCTCTCCGTCCGAAATTCTATCCGACGCAAAAACAGCACGGACAATCGAAGGATAAGTTCCGTAATAAAGCCGGATATTTCCCCGGGTCAAAAACAAGGATTCAGGAACGCCAAAGTCACATTCAGCAGTCCATTCAACAACACCGTCATTTTCTTTATCCCAGGAAAAATTTGCAGGACGGCCGCGCATATATTTTACGGAAAGATTCGGTTCAAGGTCAAAATCCGTGTCAAAAGTCAAAATTCCAGAAAAAGAATCCAAATGCTCTTTTACAGAAGCAACCGTAATCTCATCCGTAATCATAGGAAGAATATCCTGAAGCATTTCCGCCGAGACAGCCTCATCCGCAAAAGAACAAAAATAATCCCACGCCTCCTGCTGGCTCATCAGACCGCAGTTCAGTGCAATCAGAGCATACAAAGGATGTTTCATTCCGTGCGAGGTAAACGCCTGCGCAAGACGCTTCTGCCGCTCGCCGGAGGCAAAATAAACTGAATAAATCTCAAGCTCAGCGTCAGGATTATCATATTCAGGCATTTTTGCCAGAAAAGAATCGGCGATTTTCTGAACAAGCCCAGAATCATCTTTTAAGAAAACGTTACCAGCCTGCCCCGGAAGATTTTCACCGTCATCAGAATTGGTAACCCCCGGATTCCTTGACAAATCGTATTCATGCTTAAAAAATAATTTTGGAAAACGCTTGTCCGCCGGATAAATTTTCCGCGCGGAATTAATTTTATCCCGGGCCTTTTCTATTGACTCATCAGTCCTGATTCTGTAATACGCTTTTGCCCGGATAAATTCCGCATCCGAAGTATAAATAAAAGGCTCAGAATCAAGAATTCCAACCGCCTGAACATAATTTCCTGTGTCGCAAAGCAAATCCGCATAAAGAATTCTAGCCCCGTCACGGTTATAGTCAACCCACTCTCCTTCTGTAAGCGCGCAGGTCACAAGAGGAAGAATCTCCGCCCGGGTCGCGCCAAGACCCGCCTTTGCGGCCGCCTTGATATACCATAAGTCAGAAACGCTTTCATCATAAGCAAGCCCAAGCTCAGCCTGAGACAAAGCGTTTGTATAGTCATCAGAAGAAAGAAACGACTCGGAAAGCTTTAGGCACCGGACCGCTGTGCGTCTGTTAGCCGCAACCAATGACGAGCTTGCCGCCATCAAAAATATATTAACAAAAAATAAAAAAAAGACTGAAAAAAACAACTTTTTTTTCATCAGACAAATCCTCGTGCCAAAGACTTAAAAATCGGAATTCAGCAATTCCGGTTTTACAATCCAGTTTTTAAAGCCAAGCGGAGAGCCCAGAACGGCAATTATCTCCTGGTTTTTAGTAAAAAGCTCCTGAACAACAGGAACAGATTTTTTAAAATCAACAGAAACGTGCCAGTCAGAAAGAACATCTGAAAGCGACTTTTTTCCGCCATCCGCAGAACGGACAAAATCATCCTGCTGCCGGCTGCGGACACAAAAAGGCACAGGCACATTCTCAAGCGAAACCTCGTCTTTTTCCGAAGAAAAACTTATTTTCGCAGATTTCTTGTCTCCGGCAAGTCTTACAAAAACATCGCAAGAGCCGGCCGAAAACTGAATATCTCTGTCTATTATAACAAAAAAAGAAGAATCAGTCGCTAGCAATTGATTCTTTTTGATTTCAATTTTTTTTCCGTCAAAACAAAACAAAAGATTTCCGGCAGATTTTTTTACGCAATTTTTAGAAAGCCCCGAACTTCCTGCATTTTCCATCGCCCCTAAAAAGTCCATAACAAACAAAAAAGGAATTCTTCCGGAATTTCCCCCGACTAAATCAATTCCGGCAAAAATCTGCCGCCTTTTAAGCGCTTCAGGCAAAGCCAAAAATTCAGCGCCGCAACATTCCACAGAATCTTTTTTCACAGCCCAAAAATCTTCCGTTAAAAAAGAGCAAAGTGCCTCTTCGTCATCAAAAGCCTTTTGGACGCCGTTCAAAAGAGCCTTTTCAAAGCCAAAAAAATTTTCATTCAAAAACGGAACAAGTTTCTGCCTGATTCTGTTCCGCATATAATTTGTGTCAAAATTCGTTGAATCCGTCCGCCAGGAAATCCCCTGCTCCACAAGATATTCTTCAATCTGCGGCCGGGAAACATCCAAAAGCGGACGCACAAAAATTCCACGCCGCGCGCTGATTCCGCAAAGCCCGGAATTTCCGCTTCCCTGCAAAAAACGCATAAGCAAAGTTTCAATCTGGTCATTCCTGTTATGCGCAAGAGCAATAAAAGCCGGTTTTTCATCGGCGGCAAATTCAGAAAAAGCCTTGTACCGCAAAAAGCGTGCCGCCTCCTCAACGCCGTTTCCACGCATTTCCGCAACAGAAAAAACTTTACCGTGCTCAATGACCTTCTCAACAACCTTAACGTCAAAGCCCTGTCCGGAAAGTTTTTTTCCAAGAGCCACAACAAATTCCGCATCCCCGGAACTTTCAGATTCGCCCCTTATATTATGGTTCACCGTTACAGCACGGAGCGGAATTTTATATTTTTTTGAAATATGGCAAAGCGCCACAAAAAGAGAAACAGAATCCGCACCGCCAGAAACAGCGGCTCCAATGCACAAGGATTTTTTTTGAACGCAAGACAAATCAAAACCAGTCTTTTTTAGATTGTGCAAAATATGATTTTCAAAACTAACGATTTTGTCTTTATTCATAAAAGTTAAAGAAAAAGAGCTGCCAGAACTGACAGCCCTTTATAAAGCAGCACGGCCTAGCCGCGAGCCGGAGCAATACTTACAAGAGAAAGTTCACCGTCTGTAAGCACTGTAACATCTTTTCCAAGATTCAAATCTTTTACTTTGTAAACGTCACCAACGTTCAAACCAGAAACATCAATAACAACTCTTTCAGGAAGATTTGCAAGTGTAGCCAGAACTTTAATCTCTGGAACACGCTTTACCATAAAACCACCCTTCAAAACGCCTACAGGGTTTCCAGAATACTGAATCTTGAACTTGAAAAGAATCTTTTCATCCGGATCCGGCGCAAAAAAGTCAACATGAAGAACAGAATCGTTGCGGATATTATATTCAACATCCTTGATAAGAACTTCTTCCTTTTTACCGTCAACAACCAGCTCAAGCGGTGTAGAAGCAGTAATTGTACGCCAAATTTTGTTAAATTCAACAGCATTTACTTCGATAGATGTAGCCTCACCCTTGTGGTTGTAAACAACAGCAGGGATACTACCTACTTTTCGAAGATTTTTGGCAGCTGTTTTTCCAGTTGTAGAACGAACTTTTGCATTCAAAGTCTGCTTAGTCATTTTCTAAAAGCTCCTTATATCCTTAAAAATTAAGCAGATAACTTTATCATAAAAAACAATAGTATGTAAATACCGATTTTCCCACGTTTTATTCTATGCGGGGCGGAGCACCGCCCCTCGCTCCCAAGCCAAGCCGCTACGCGCCCCGCCTTGTCCGCTACCCCACCCAGCGGGGACACCCCGCAACGCCCCGGAAACCATACTCAGAACCTTATATAAACTCTGAATCAAATTCAATCAAATCATTTTCCGACTGTTCTTTTACAAGTGAAATACTGAAAATAACGTTTGCGTTCTTAGTATTTGAAAGCTGGCGGATTTCAAATAAATCATCTTTTACCGGATTAAGCTGATAATCATAACTAATTGCCTGAGTCTTAAATTTTTCAGACTTATTTTGTATTCTTATATATGCCTTGTCAGTATCAAATTCTATTTCTGAATGCAGAATCCTCTGATTCTCAAGAGTGTTTTCAATTTCCTCAACGCAATTTTTTGAAGGAACTTTTGAGCCGCTTTTCTTTATCCGATATACAGCAGTCACGTCAAAATATCTTTGAAAATGTTTTATCGGAAAAATTATGAAATTTTCCGCGGTAAGTTTATTTTTTCCAACCTCTTTTTCTACTATAAAATATCTTACGTCCTTTGACTTATAGAAGCTGCAAATCCATTCATAAAAATATTCTTTTTCAATGTTCAAACTTTTTCCAGCCGTGCCAGGATTTGCATAAAAATCAAAGTGTTCATTCATCTTATCTATAATGACTTCTTCAATAAGACTTTT
>CAVGBY010000038.1:0-17259 GCA_963627355.1 uncultured Prevotella sp.
AAGTATAATATATTCTTAACTATGAAAGTTAGAACTGCTCCAAAACTTTCGTAAAACTAAAATGGAGAAATCTCTTTTGGGGGAAAAACTATGAACGAAAAGCAGGGAACAATTTTTTCTAGGAGGGTAAAAAAATTAATGGAAGAAAACCGCTATTCACAAAGAAAACTTTGTGACCTTTGCGGAATAACAGAAGCCGCTTTCAGCCGATACATGACAACTGAAAGGCTTCCAAAAACAGAGATACTTGCCAATATTGCAAATATCCTGCACACAACAAGTGACTATCTTATTGGGAATGACGTAAACTATAACTACGACCAGATAAAGATTCTTCTTGCTTCCAGCAAGGATAATCTAAGCCTGAACCAGAAGAAGGAACTTACAAACATACTTATGGACGAATACAAAAGAACAACAGAAAAAAGTCCGACGGAGGCACAATGACAGAAGACATCGAATCCAACAAAGAGTTGGCACAAGTTCAGCAGAACAGCACATATAATCTTCCTGCATGGAGGCTAAACGAAATCACATCAATCGCGGTAAAAATGCTTTGCGACGCTAAATACTATGCCGACGGCTTTGACTACAGAAAAATGATTACAGACAAGGGAATTATCATAAAAGGATATTCAGAATTTGTTCCGGAAAACCTTGAAAAAATGAAGTCATGCTCGAAAAGTTTCTGGAACGAAGGGTTATGCCTTGTCATTCCTTCCGAAAACAAAGAACAGAAGGAAGTAAAGCTAATTTGCTACAATGACAGTTATACTCATGGCGAAGAGCTGGTAATTATCCTGCATGAATATGGACACATTTCATTAAAGCACACAGAACAGAGCATTAACGGCGAAATGGAAGCAACCTGTTTTGCAATATCGATGGTTATTATGCTTTTCCTTGAACGGCAGTTCCATTTTGCAAGAACATTGGCAGAAAACGGAGCTATAAATCAGCTCTTGGAAGCAATTAATTTAAAGGAGGCGGCATGAAGTGAACACGTTAAACAAAAAAGTCCTTTTGTAAATGTTGCAGCATTTTTCAAAAGAACTTCTTAATCGGTCGGAAACCAGAAAAGTCTGTTAGACTTAAACATGAATTCCAAATAAGTACTGTTTGATATTATCATGTCTGGTTCTCCATGTCAAAGGAAAAGTTATGGCAGTGCAATACGCCGGGGAACTTTTTATAAAAACCCTTAATTTATTTCTATAATAATGGAGAATATATGTTACACATTAAAACAATTAAAAATCACCTTATAGCAGGTAAAGAAAAAGATGCGTTCTGCTTTAGAAGCGCCGCATCCCAGAACCTTAACGAAAATGCTCTTATCAAAGAAATGCTTTCGTACAATTCAAGTTTTACAGAAGCGGACATCGCAGGACTTTTTAGCGTGCTTGGAACGGTTGTAAACAAATACCTTGCAAAAGGCTACAACGTTTTCCTTCCGTTCGGCGCGCTAAGGGCAAATGCGACAGGAACTTGTGAAACAATCAACACATCTTTTTCACAAGGGACCGGAAATCATCAGATTGGGTTTATCTTTAATCCATCTGAAAAAACTCTGGCGGAAGTAAACGAAAACCTTGAATACAAGCAGGTACTGCCGGACAGCGCAAATGAAGGAAAAATCTACCGAATCAGCGGACTTGATGATGACGCAAAAGAAATCAGGCTAGAAGAATTCAAGCCGAAAAGCAAGATTCGCATCAGCGGAAGAAACCTTGCATTTGACTCTACAGATGATGCGCAAGGTGTTTTTCTGGAAAACGAGAATGGAATCACAAGAATTTCAAGTTTTGACAGAAAAGGTACCAACATTGTGGACTTTCGTCTGCCGGAGCTTCTGCAGAAAGGAGAGTATTCGGTTTACATTGTGACAAAACCAGGAAAAGAGTACTGCAATGCAACCACTTCTGAAACAATAAAAATTTCCGAAGACGAATAATCCTTGAAAATTAAAAAAAGCCGGGATTTTGCATCCCGGCTTTTTAATTTTTTTCAGTTTTTTATTTGTTCTGGGCAAGAACCACAGATGTCATCGGCGGAACTGTAAGTTTTCCGTCTTTTACTTCTGCTCCCGGATTTGCCATGTAGACAATCGGCATATCCATTCCTTCCGGCAGCTGGACTGTTTCAGTACGCTTAGAAGAAATATTGTGAACAACAAACGCCTTTTCTGTTTCTGATTCCATCACGTATGACTCAAGAACCGCGCTTCCTGTAGGGAGTGCCTTTAGGCGGCCTTCATACAAAGCAGGGTGCGCCGTTTTTACACGGATTACACGCTTGTAGTGGTTCAACAAAGAGGCAGGGTCTTTTTCCTGCGCAGAAATTGGAACTGTCTTTTTGTTGTATACGTTAACATTTCCATAAGCACCGCCGTTGCACCAGGTTGGAGTCAACTTGTCTTTTCCTTCCGGCTTCCATACAAGCGGAGTTCGTTTTGTAGGGTCATCAGAGCCAGATTTCATTCCAATTTCTTCTCCATAGTAGATAAAAGGAATTCCTTCAGCCAAAATGTACATATCTGCGGCAAGCTTCATTTTTTCAGGCTTGTTTCTAAGGGCAGCCGCGCTTCTTGCCTGATCATGGTTAGATAGGAACGGCGCGTCAATATAATTCCTGTTGTTTGCGGCATACATCGCATATTCACTTTCAAGGCTTCGCGCATATCCGTTGTATGTTGAAGTGTCAGGGTCGTCCGGTGTGTTCTTGTTGTCGTTCATCTCCTGATTATTAATAATCTGGGTAATCAAAGTTCCCAGGTCAAAGTGAAAGTTAGACATCATTCCCGCCATGTATTTTGCTCGGATTGCTGTCGGCTCCCACACTTCGGCAACTGTATAGGCGTCCGGCTTTACAGAAAGAATATAATCATTCATCTCTTTCCAGAACGCAACCGCCTTTGTGATTGTCTCTGAGCCAGGCTCAACCTCTACGCTGTTGTAAATGTGTCCCGCCGCATCAAAACGGAATCCAGCAACTCCCTTGTCAAGCCAGAATTTAAATACTTTTTTAAATTCCTCGCGGACAGCCTGCTCATCCATATTAAAATCAGGCATGGAAGAAGTAAAGACTCCAGCGTAATAAGAATAGTTGTCCGGGTCAGACTGGTTTGTAAGGTCAATGTTCCATACCTTGTGGCCCCAGATTTTCTGGTTCAGGTTATATTTTCCGCCACGCTCAACAGAATCATTGTCAGTAATCCAGCGGTACCAAGTCCTGTACGGACTCTGCGGATTCTTGGACTGAATGAACCAGTTGTTGTAAGAGGAAGAGTGGTTGCAGGTCATATCGATAATAACATCAATCCCGCGTTTTTTTGCCTCTTTCACAAAAGTTTCAAAATCTTCCATTGTTCCATATTCCGGGTTGATTTTATAGTAATCGTCAACATCATATCCGTGGTAGGAAGGAGACTCAAAAATCGGCAAAAGCCACAGGCCTGTAACGCCAAGGTCAGTAGTTGTGCTGTCATCACCATCATTCAGATAGTCAAGACGCTTTGTAAGTCCTTTAAAATCACCGATTCCATCACCATTTCCGTCAGCAAAAGAGCGGACAAAAAGGCTGTAGTAAACGCCGGCTGTAGGTTTATTCGCAACTCTCTGAACAGGAGCAAGCTGAGTTACGGCAAGTTCCGGGTCAAGTTTTGCGGGTTTCTTCTTTGCATAAATTCCTGTTGCACACAAACACAAGATTGAAAATGCAAGAATTTTCTTAGAAAGATTTGCAATGTTTTTCATAAAAACTCCTGAAATATCATAAATAATGATTCTAAATAGTATACATCATTTTTTGTCAATTTAAAATAAAACTTGCGTTTTTAAACAAAAAAAAGCAGCCTGCAAAAAGTTACAGACTGCTTTTAGTACGGAATAAGCTATTTTTACTCTTTACCACTAGTTCCGGCAAGTGACATAAGCAATGTCTTCTGTCCTGCCATAAAGAAGATAGTAAACGGAACTGCTACAAGAATAGCGCCTGCAGCGAACATAGTA
This sequence comes from uncultured Prevotella sp., assembly GCA_963627355.1. Taxonomy (GTDB): domain Bacteria; phylum Spirochaetota; class Spirochaetia; order Treponematales; family Treponemataceae; genus Treponema_D. The sequence goes on from CAVGBY010000038.1 coordinate 4,011, forward strand.
AAGTTATCGTTTGAACGGCCGTTAATCATTTCATAAAGACCTACAGCCAATGTCTTTTTGTCATCGCTTCGCAAAACCATTCGAGGGAAGATGTAGTCCATCCATGGTCCTGTAAAGCTTGTCAACGTAAGGAATACAATCTGCGGTTTTGCAGCCGGAAGAATTACTCTAAGATACGCAACAAGCGGCGAAGCGCCGTCGATATAAGCGGCTTCCGCAATGTCACGCGGCATTGTATCAAAGTAACCTTTCATAAGCTGCGCGTTGAACGGAATAGAACCTGCCGCATAGACAAGAACCAGACCCCACAACGTGTTAAGCGCATTGAATTTCCACAGGATTACATACGTGGCAACCATACCAATAAAACTTGGGAACATCTGAAGAACAATCATTCCGGCCATAATCTGCTTTCGTCCGGTAAAACTGAAGCGGCTGAAAATATAACCAGTTGTTGTACAAACAAATACAGTAAGAATTGTGTTCATTACAGCAATCTTCAATGTGTTCAAATACCAGTTTTTATAGTTAGTACCATGAACTGTTGTCTCGCCCTTTACAATCTGCTCCGAGCCTGTAAGCAGGCGGCGGAACTGATAAAGGGAAGGTTTCTTTATCTTGAAAGAAGTCTTTAAAACTGCAACTGTTCCTTCGCCATGGCAAGAATCGCAGTCAACAAGTTTTCGTCCTATGTATGTCTTTGTCTTGCCATTTTCTTTATATGATGATTTTACATCAATATATCTGTATCCCTTGCCATCACAAACTGAGCACTGCTCTACAGTTGACTTGTCAGTCTGTTCTGTAAACGGAATTACAGAAGTCGCGGCCAAAGAATTAGACTTTGTCAAAGAAGAACTTACAGTAAAAAGTACAGGGTAAATAACAATAATAACGTTGATAATCAAAATCAGATTGAGTATAACGCTAATCGGTGTAGCCTTACTAAAATGCTTTTTCATACTTCACCCTCCTTGAATGACTTTGTTCTTGTAAAGTTATACAACGCGAATGGAACAAGAACAACGAATACCAGCAAAGAAAGAACAGAAGCAAGGTTGTATCGTGAAGGTGTGTTCATCGTAAGCTTGTAAATCCAAGAAATCAAAAGATCCGTAGCACCGCAGTTTGTGATTGTTGTCAGACCCGCCTGCGGCATATTTGGACCACCGCCGGTAAGGAAGAAGACAGCACCAAAGTTGTTGATGTTTCCTGCAAACTGCATAATCAATGTAGGCTTTAACTGGAACATAACAAGAGGATATGTAATGCTCTTGAACTGCTGCCACTTTGTAGCGCCGTCAATAACAGCCGCCTCGTACAAAGAGTTTGAAATGGCTGTCATCGCAGATGTCGTAAGAATCATTGAGTATGGGAATCCAATCCAGATGTTTACAAAGATTAACGAGCCCTTTGCAACCCATGGGTCAGAAAGCCACGGAATAGGTTTTTCAATAATTCTAAGAAGCTGCAATGTTCTGTTAATAGGTCCGATTGTACCGTTCAACAAGTTCGCCCAGACAAAGAGCGAAAGCATTGTCGGAATAGCATACGGAAGAATATATACAGTTCTAAAGAACTTTGGAATAACAACGCGCTTGTCCTGCAATACAAATGCGTAGAAGAAACCTACAAAGAAACAAGTGAATGTGGCAAAAATAGCCCATACAATTGTCCACAACGCAGAAGCGCCGAATGTCTTAGCCCAGGCACCGCCACCAAGTTCAGAGCTTACCTTTAAAGAGAACATCTGCTGGAAGTTCTGCAGACCTACCCAGTCAACAAGGTTGTTCGGCGGAATATGTTCCGGTGAAGAATAGTTTGTGAATGCGACCAGCGCAGAGAACAGCAATGGGATGATTGAAAAAATCGCCATAAGAACAATGGCCGGCGCAATACCGATAGAAGCGAACGAATTCTGTGAAATATCGTTCTTTGATTCCCTCATCGTAGGGAATTTTCCAGTCTTTTTAATCTTTGCAACCGCATTCTTAGCGCCACTGATGTTAAGGATGTAAAGCAGAACAAAGAAAGCGATGATGATAATAGCCATAATACCATTAATCATCATAAAGATGGAATGATCCATATATTTTGTAACAGTTGTAGGCTGTTTAGAACCAAGTGTAATAAGTCCTTCAATAGAAGTTACAACAGGTCCCCTGAACCATGCCCTGTGAGCAAGTGATCTGTGACCTTTGCTTGCGGCGTCACGGCAGATACTACAACCATCATAATGTTCATCAAAAAGATTTTCTCCAGATTCCTTAAAGTTCCTTGCTTCCATTTTTGCCATAACTTTTGCAAGTTTATGGTCATATTTTGAGGCAATTTCCTCATAGGTTCCATAGACATCATCGTAATCAATGATCGAATCTGAAGCTTCTGTTTCCACAGTATATGCAGAAAGTTTGTCATCTGCATCATAAGTAAAATCAAAATCGGCAAAAGTTGCCTGCAACTCTTCCACCAAAGAATCTCTTTCATCTTTAGCGTCTGCAACCGCCGCCTTATATTCTTCCTTATCAGACTTTAACTCTTCGGCATCAGAAAGCGCCAATGCATAAGCGGCCTTTCCAGAAGCCTTAGCGGCAGTCTTGTTAAAGAATTTTGACATCGCTTTGGCACGAGCCTTTAAAACACTGTCAAGTTTTGAATACTCTGCATCTTCCAGATACTCAACAATTTCTTCTGTATCCGGAATGCCCTTTAAATAATTGTATTCTGAATTATTCGCAGGGATAATTTTCTTTGAGCCAAAAATAATCGCGCAAAGCATTACAATTTCAACAAGAGCGAACAACGCTCCGCGAATGTACTGCTTTAAGAATAAAATCTGACCCAATCCCATAAAACAAGAAGACGCAATTGGCGCTTTTTCAAGTTTCTTTGGGTTCACGTCGTTACTCATTCCATACTCCAATAACAAATATATAACAGTTACAGAGCGAAGGAGTTCTTCACCCTGTAACTGTCCCGACTAAAAAACCTTGAGAAGGTCTAATTATTTAGCAGCTTCCATTGCAGCCGCAGCGGCGTTAAGGTCAGTCTTAACATTATCGCCGTCCCAGATTCCAGAATAAGCTGAACCCATTGCTGACCAGTAAGTTCCAAGCTGTGGAATTGTTGGCATTGGTCTAGCATAAGCAAGCTGGTCTTTGATTCCCTTAGAAAGTTCGCCTGTAGCAGCGATGTCTTTTCTTGGTGGAATCTGATCTGTCATTTCATAGCGTTTTTCAAGCATTTCTTTAGAAGTGATGAACTTAGCAAAATCTTTTGCCTGTTCCGGGTATTCTGTGTAAGAAGAAACGAATGCAAGGCGAACACCAGAGAATGTGTTTCCAGGGTGATTTGAACCTGGGAATGCAGGGATTGTTGAAATACCGAAATCTACACCGGCTTTCTTGAAGTCTGTAATCTTCCATGGTCCTGTAATAATCATAGCAGATTTTCCTTCAGAGAACTGAGCGTTACAGAAGTCTCCAGAAGCATCTGATGCAGGAATGTCAAGAATCTGTTTGCGGAGATTCTGGAAGAATGTAAGACCTTTGATAGCGTTAGCGCTGTTCAAGTTGTGCTGTTTGCGGTCATCACCATTTGGTCCGAACAATGGAGCATCGAAAGAAGCCATGAACATATATCCATAGTAACCATCAGATACCGGCCATACCAAAGCGTACTTTCCTTCTGCCTTGTTGTTGAATGTCTTTGCGAAAGAAATTACTTCATCCCAAGTCTTTGGTGCTTCTTTGATAAGAGCCTTGTTGTAGAACAAAGCGTAAGTTTCAGCACCGAGAGGGTAACCGTAAACAGCTCCGCCGTAAGAAGCACCAGTTTTTGCCATGTCTTCAAAGTTTGCAAGATATTCATCTGGATTATCTACAGGAAGAACGTGTCCACCTTCTACCAATGCGCCGATGTGGTCATGTGGAGCAACAAAAATATCAGCACCTACTCCAGCAGGTCCGTCCAACTCAATCTTTGCGCGTGCGTCTGTTGAAGCAACCGGTTCGTAAGTGATTTTTACACTTGGATCAACTTTTTTATACTGGCGAGCAGCAAAAGTGATGAAAGCCTTTTCTGGACCGTCTGATTCCCATACTTTCAATGCTACTTTTTTTGGAGCAGCAAAAGTAGTTGCAGCGAGTGCCATAGCAGTTACCGCACAAAACAATTTTTTCATTTTTTCCTCCATATTCAAGCCTGACTAGTGGCTAAAATAACTATTTAATTAAAGCGGATTACAGTTGCGGTCAATGGAGCAAGCTCAACTTCCGGACCGTTAACAGAAACACCGGCAGGCGACTTAATTCCATTTACATCAACAGTATCGCTATCACAATATATTACACTACTTCTTGCAGAAACGCCAACATTTATTTTAACATTTTCATTTTTTGCGTTGACAAGAACCGCCCATGTGGACTTTCCGTCCTTCAATGTGTAGCCGAATGTAAGATTGTCTTCCAACTCTAAATCTTTTGCAGCTTTCTGAATTTTCCTGGCATTTCCAAGTCTGAAAATATTAAAAGACTTTCTAAGTTGAATCAAGCCTTTTGTGTATTCAAGAAGGTTCTGGTAATCAGAATCTATCTTCCACACGAACTGGTTTATGTTGTCAGAAGAGTCATAGCTGTTGCGCACAAAGTTTCCGACACATTCATTTTTTGCCCCGGAAATATTCGGCTTTGTCCTTCCGCGCTCCTGTCCTCCGTGAAGGAACGCAAGTCCCTGCGAAGTAAGAACAAAGAAGTTTCCCATTTTTATACGCTGGATAATCTCTTTTTTGTCTTTTGTCTCGTCAAGGCGAAGGTTATTCACAATCGCGTCATGCAGCGTAAGTCCGTCGTGGCATACAAGATAATTCAGGTTGTCGCCCGGCTGGTCGGCATGATAGTTCACAACAGGATTTCCAAGGACGTTGCGCAGGATTTTCTCGCTCGAAGCGCCCTTTTTTGTGATAAATCCACGTCCTGTCTCGTTGAATCCGCCTGCCTTGAACACATCACGGAACTCATCATTGAAGACTGAGACAGAATTTGTCTTTAACATATAATTCTGGTCCATTCCGAAAGTTCCTTTAGGGCCGTTGTACATCTTCCAGCCTTCTCCTTCAAAAAGGACAGAAGGATTTATTTTTGCGCAGCGCTCGTATGAATCTGCCACAGATGACGCTTCCATAAGACCCATAAGGTCAAAGCGGAATCCGTCTGCCTTGTAGTTTTTTACCCAGTGCGAAGTTGAGTCCATCACAAGTTTCTTCATCATATAACGCTCGGTCGCAGTATCGTTCCCGCATCCTGAATTGCTTGTGTAGCTTCCGTCCGGTTTTGTGCGGAAATAGTAGCCCGGAACAATATCGTCCAAAAAGCGCGTTCCGGCCATGTGGTTATACACAACATCAAGAAGAACTCCGATTCCTGCCTTGTGACATTCGTTTATAAGCTCGCGGAGCTCGCACACGCGGCAGTACGGGTCAGAAGGGTCAGAGGCGTACCATCCCTCCGGTGTAAAATAGTTGTACGGGTCGTATCCCCAGTTGTAGTTGTTTCCATTTACGGTTCCGGAATTTTCGTAAGCCTTGTAGTTTTCGTTTGTGCTGTAGAAATTCAGGACAGGCAAAAGCTGAACATGGGTAATTCCAAGTTCCTTTAGATACGGAATTTTTTCGATAAACGCCTTATATGTTCCAGGAATGTTCTTTACGTTCGCGTCAGGGCTTGAGGTAAAGTCGCGCACAGAAATTTCGTAGATTACGGCATCCTCGCGTTTTGCAAGATTCACATAAGGCGCGTCAACACGGCCGGCATTCGGGTGCTCAAAGTCGATTATCGCGGCGCGCACAAATTCACCTTTTCCGTAGTCAACCGCCATTGAGGAAGCGTAAGGGTCAAGAACTGTAACAGTTCCCTTTGAATTTTTTACAGTGTAGTCATAGAAAAGACCGTCCGGCCAAGTTCTGTCAAAAGTTCCAGACCAGACACCTGTCTTTGGGTTCATCTGCATATAGACAAAATAATCAGGAGATTTCTGCGTTGATGTCCTGTAGATATTTACAGTCACATCAGAAGAGGTCGGCGCCCACAATTTGAACGTGGCAACGCCGTTTGAATAGACACAGCCCAAAACCTCGTCTTCGGCAGGAACCATTGAGTCCGCAAGCTTTACCGCAAGGTTTGTGCTGTTCACTTTTGCGTCCGCAAGGAACGAAGGATTCTTTACAACCAGAGAATCGCTTACAGAAACATTTTTATCCAGCGTTACAAGAATATTTTTTGCCATATTCTGCGAAAGGTCGGAAGGAGAGTCGGCATTCACAACACTTTGAACCCCGTATTCCATACCCTCTGAATCAACAACAGAAAAACCGGAGATTCCGCCGTCAACATCAAGCGCGAATCCGCCCGAAAGAGAGACAGAAATCTGGTTCAGCGAAAGAAGCTCCGCATTTTTTACAGAAGGCTTGTAGTCAACCGCCGCATAAGTCTGCTGGTCGCCTGAAAAAACCGCGACTTTTTTTGATGTATTCACATTCCATAAACGGTCATCGCTTCCGTCTTTGTTCCATTCATCTTGCTGCCGGACTATAAGACCAAGCCCGCCATTTTCAGCGCTGATTTTTGTTCCGCCGGTAGAAGAGCCATCAAGCTTAAGCCGCATATAACCGATTCCGTCCGAAACAGACCAGTTCTGAGTGAACGGCCAGTTTGCGCCACCGTCTCCGCCCGGGTTTGCCCAGATCCATAATGCCCAAGGCGCATAATTTCCATCTTTTCTGTAATAATAGATAACAAATTCATCATCTTTTGGCGACAATTTTTTATCCAGCTCAAGAATATCATTCATTTTTGCTGGAGCCGCATTTTCAAATGAGCCAGGAACAGCCACAGGAGTAACATTTTTTGGCTTTGCAAAAACCCCTGTGGAAACAAGAAGAACCGCAAGTGCGGCAAGAGTAATTTTTTTCATACGAACAATAATATCATCTTAGAAAAAATAATCAAATTTATTTTATCAGCGAATTCAGTTTTTCATTCAAGGCACGGAGCTCCGCATCGTTCGGGTTAAGCGCCACAACCTGCTTTAAATAATACTGCGCCTTGCGGTAGTCGTTTTTGGCGTAGTAGATTTCGTAAAGCCTGTACAACGCATCGCTGTTCCTTGGGTTTGCAATAAGGCTTGAACGCAGATCAGAAAGTGAAAGGGATTCTGTGTCACGCAGGAAACTTCGCTGGTAATACAGGAAACTTTTTAGCTTTGAGCCGGCTGAATCAATCTGCTGGTTTATGAGCGACAGCGCCTGAGCATTTCTGCCGGAGGCGACCATAACCGAAATATATGACTGGACAACATTTTCATCCGAGGGCGACTGCCTGTAGGCCTGGGAAACAAGATTCCACGCCTCATCGTAGCGTTTAAGCGCAAGACAAATCTCCACATGGTTAAAAAGTATCTCACGGTCTGAATCCGTCTCCCGGAGCAACGCTGAGCTTGTCTCATACGCTTTCTGCCATTCTTTTTTGCGGATAAAACCTTCTGTGGCATAAAAAAGAGCGGCTTTTTCTTCCGGAGCAATGGAAAGAACCTGGTTCGCGTAGTATTCCGCGGACTGCCCCGCGACAGAAAGTCCCGTCGCGCTGGAAATTCTTGCGGCGTACAGAAGCACATCCTTATCCTTTGGATAATTTTTAAGCGCGTTCTCAATTGTAGCCACGGCCGCCGCATTATTCTTTGACCATTCAAACTGGATTTGGGAACGTAGCAGAAGATAATCTTTTGAGGTGCTGTCCTGCCGGGAATAAACGTCAAGGAGCGAAGCCGCATGGATATAGTCTTTTTTCTGGATAAGAATCCGGGTTCGGAACAAGACAGACTCAAGGTCGTTCGGCTCCTGCTGAAGAACGCGCGAGATATACTCCTCCGCCTTTGAATAATCTTTTTTAAGGAAGTAAATCTGCGCGGCAAGCTTTAAGACTCCCAGATCGGAAGAATATTTTCCAAGCAGGGAATTAACCTGGACCTCCGCCTCCTGGACATTTCCGGAAAGATACAGGGATTCAGCATACGCAAAAAGAACCTGAAAAACCTCCGGCGATTTTTTAGCCGCATCACGGAACTGCTCCACGGATTTTTCATACATAGAATTTTTCCTGTAGAGAGTACCAAGAAGATAGGAGGCCAGAACAGAATCAGGACAAAGAGAAAGCCCCTTTTTTAGGGCCGCCTCCGAATCCGCAAAAAAAGGTGAGACATCAGAAACTTTTGTAACAACAAGGGATGGCAGAACGATTGTAAGAAAATCAACATTGCCTGTGCTTGTATCGTAGATTCCGTTTTTCGCAGAATTTATGGCACCAAGATAAGAATTTCCCTGCGAAACCTCCGGCGATTCCCAGTCAACACGCTCGTTTGTCCAGACCATGCCCATAATATTCGACTCAACCGCAATCAGGACTTTTTCATTTTCAGTAAGCTCGGAATCTTGTTTTCTTATCGCCTGAACCGCGCGCCTTAAAGACGAGGGAGAGCCAATCTCCACATCCGCCATGATTGATTCCGGGATTGCGGAAAAATATGTGTAGTTCTTGTTCTTTTTTTCTTCCGAAGCCTTGTGGTTTATTGCAGTTTTTTCGTCCGGATTCCCTGAAAATTTTCCGGACACAAGTCCGCCTTTGGACTGCTCGGGAACGCTTGCGCATGAAAAAATCAGCGTTGAAAAAAGCGCACTAAAAATGAGAAAAATAAATTTTACGCCGCTGATTTTTTTTAAAGTCACAAAAGTTATTCCAGCTGATTATTCTTCATTATCGGTAAAATTCGGTTCATCTTTCAGTTCTTTAGTCATATCTTCCGGTAAAATTTCCAGAAGCGACTTTCTATAGAAAAACAGCACAACCAGAAAAGCGCCCGCCAGAATCAACGTAAAAGGACAGATAAGCAGGGCAAGCCGGCTAAGAGGCATTTTAATCACATTGAATGAAAAAAGAAGGAATATTATTCCAAGCAGAAAAAGCGCAATAGCAGGCAAATCGTAACTTATGGAAAAAACTTTTCCTGTTGTACGCGCGGCCACCAGAAGACCCAGGGCAGTAAGAACAACAAAAAACGGCCAGAGCTTCTCAAGCCCGAAAGAAAAACAGTCGAATGCAAGAAGAAGCGAAAAGATTCCGTAAAAACTAAGGCTAAGCCCGGAAAAAAGCTTGAACGGCGAGCGGGAAAACGCTATGTAACTGTACAAGATAACAAGCCCAGAAAGAAAAATCACAACAGGAATTCCCCAGCTTACAAAATCAGGACTTTTTCCTGCGAACGCAAGCGCAAGAAGAACTCCGACAAATATAAGCAGCATTCCGAATGCAAGAATTGTATTTAAAAGCTTAACGCTCGGCTTTTTCATGTGAACTCCTAAATCAACGCTATTCTATAGATTTTAAAATATCCTAAATCATAATAGAATACACTAAGAACCCTTATCTTGCCAACAACTAATGAACATGCTAGATTTAAAATATGAGATTAAGAAAATTGAATTTGGCCGCATTTTTGTTTTTCACGCTGATTTTTGTTTCCTGCAAAACTGAAGGCAACGAAAGAACTGCCGCGATTGAAAAATCCCAGACCGAACTTTTTACTCTTCTTGAGCAGGAAAATCTTGAGTCTGTAAGCCGATACGCGATTGTAAACCAGATTGCGACAAACCTTGTCTCTTTAGATGACCAGCAGGGGCTTATTCTTTTTCTTACAAACTGGGTTGAGGAGCATCCTGAAGATTCCTACAACGCATACTGGCTTTTTCTTACAGCGTGCGCTTACCTTTCCAACGGAGCAGAGCCGGTCGCGGAATATTATTTTGACCGGATTCTTGTGAACTATCAGGATCTGCTTGTAAAAGGAGTTTCTGTCCATCTTACCTGCCTGCAGAATTTAATCCAGATTTCAACAAATCCGCGCAGCAGAATCCATTATTTCAACGAGCTTATAAACCGTTTTCCGACAAATGTCTCAATCACAGAGCTTTATCTGCGTCTTGCGCTTGAATACGAAAAGGAAAGCGACTGGAACGAGGCGTTAAAAGCGTACTCAATGTTTCTTGCGCAGCCGGACTCTTCCACAATCCAGATTGCAGGTGAGCCGAACGCATACAAAAAGGCACGGCAGCTTGTAGGATTCAGCAATTCCCAGAAAGACTGGACTTTCGAAAGCCTTCCCGCGCTTGAGCAGGCTGTAAAAAAAGCAATCAGAAACTACGACTGGCGCTCGCTGGACAAATACAGGGCCCGGGTAAACTTTTTTTCAATGTCATGGAAACAGGACGAAATGGACCCGAACGCGCAGGAGGAATTCAGCATGAAGAACTTTATGCGCGGAAACCGTGTCCGCTACAATGCGGAGCTTGACGAGATGTCAACCTCGAACGAGGCGTATCTGCGTACATGGGGATGGTCGCAGTACGTTTCTGTATGGTACTTGTACTTTAGAAAAGTCAATTTTCCGCTTGACCCGGACATCCACGGAAACTGGGAATGGGCAGGAATCTACATCGGCGAAAAACTTTAATGATTCAAATGCTTAAGCCGCTGCGCGAAATTGTTATTTTTCTGGGCATGACATTTTTTCTTTCGGGTCCACTTTACACTGCGGAAAGAATTCAGAACAAAGTTGCGTACAAAAACCTTGATTTTCCCGGGATGGACAACGATTCGGTAAAAACTTTACGCAAAAAATATCTGACAACGCACAGAAATTACATTTACAAAATCCTTGAAGACGGACAGCAGTACAGAATTTTCGTGCGCAACGAGCTGGAAAAGCAGAAGATGCCTGCCATCCTTGAATATCTTCCGGTTGTCGAGTCCGAATATAATCCTTACGCAAAATCCCGCTCCGGCGCGACAGGTCTGTGGCAGTTTATGCTGAACAGTATTCCGGGGCTTTTAGAATATAACGACTACGTTGATGAGCGCCTTGACCCTTGGAAATCCACTGCGGCCGCGATAAAGAAACTGAACGAGAACTACAGCACTTTCGGTGACTGGCTTTTGGCGATAACCGCATACAACTGCGGTGCCGGGGCATTAAAAAAGGCGATGAAAAAAGCCGGCAGCCGTGATTTCTGGTATCTTAGGGAAAAAGGATTTCTTAGCGAACAGGCAAGCGGCTACGTTCCAAAACTTCTTGCGATTGCGGATGTCGTGGAGAATTCAGAATATTATGGGGTTTCTTTTCCGCAGGCACGCGCATGGAACGGAACAACACTAGAAACCAGAGCCGGAATGTTTGACTACGTCACCGTCTACGACTCAGTTTATCTGAATACGCTTTCCCATGAACTAAGAATTGACCTGCAGGAACTTTGCGACTTGAACAGCGCGCTTATAAGACACGTTACTCCGCCCAAAAAAGAGTACACGCTGCGTTTTCCGGAAGGAATGAAGGATTCCGCTGTATACGCCCTGAGCCAGATGGGATATTTAACTAAAACATCCAATTAAATCCGCCGAAAATCAGTAAGGTGGTAAATATGAAAAAACTTTTGCTAGCATTTGCAGTTTCCACATTCTTCAATATTGCAGGAAACGCAGATTCACTTTATCCTCAGATTGACAATTCAACTTTGTCCTCTACAAGCAAGGTTGACTGGACTGAAAAAAAATTCACCTCGAAAATTTCTCTTGATGTAAAAAAGGCAGGAATTGAGCTTCCGTCCGGAAGAAATTCTGCGGAAAGCCTTATAAAAATAAAAACTCCGTCACTTTTAAAGAATCCTATTCTTTCACTTTTTGTTGACTCTGCAAGCTACATTGGCGACGTGGTTCTTGACGAGACAATAACGCTTGAGCAGATTACAGAAATCATTGAGACAGCCGACCAGACACTTGCAGTTTTTTCAGGCGACGGAAAATCCGCGGGCACAACAAACACAATCGACATGAACAAAATCGGAAAACTTCTTGTGCGCCACCGCTACCCTTACACGCCGGAAGAGCCGATTGACATTGTCTCAAGCCGGGAATACACAGGAATAATAATTGACGCGCGGGGAACAGTTCCAGTCCATGGGGAATTTGTCTCAAGCGAAGTGTTTCCAGCGTTTTTTCCTACAGTCTGGGATGAGAACATGAACATTGTCTACGAAAAAAATATTGCAGACAGCCAGATTGTGCAGTCAGAAGGTCTTGTAAAATACAACTGGCAGGACGACTTTGAGCTTTACGAAAATAAAATCGGCGGAAATCCGCTTTACATAAAAGCATACCGCGTATATGGAAGAAACCGAACAGATCCAATCATAAGAAGAAAAGACGCTCTGAAAATTCTTACAGTCGAGGCAAACCGGAAACTTCTGCGGGACGGAAAAGTTGTGATTCTTCTTGATAAAAAAAATCTGGTCTACGATGTTAAACTGCCTGAAAAAACACCGGACTATTACGCATCTTTCCGTGAAATAAAAAAATACATCTACGAAAACAAGGTACCGGACATTGAAGTTTCAGACGGACTTACAGGAATTCTTTTTAGCGTTGACCTGAAATTTATTCCAGACTCGCCGGAACTTTTGCCGCAGGAAACTCCTCGGATCCGAAAAATTGCGGAGATGCTTCAGGAAATTATCAAGAACGATGAATTTACAATTCTTGTTGAAGGACACACTGCAGACCTTGGAAAGCCAGTCGGTCAGATGAACCTTTCTATAGAAAGAACCAGAACCGTTATGAAGGCACTTGTAGGCGAAGGAATTCCTGAACGGATTTTCACATACAAGGGTTACGGCGCGACCCGGCCGGTGGCAAGCAATGCTACAGAGGAAGGAAGAGCGCAGAACCGCCGCGTAGACATAACAGCCCGCCCAAAGGCAACATACATACAAAAAGACTGGTAAAATTCCAGCCATTTTTAACAATTTTTTTTATGGTAGAATAAAAACCTCTTGAGGAACAAAATGAAAAACGCGCTTGCGCCTGTGGATTTGATAAATTGCAAAGAAAAAAAACTGTGGCTTAACTCAAACCTGAACGAAATGATGTTCGGAAAAACAAAATTCTCGCTTTTGCTGGAAGAATCCGGGCTTCTTGCGGAAAAAACGCCGGACGGAACGTGGAATAAATTTTCAGAATGGAAATTCAATGAAATCAGGACAAAAAATGAAAAAGTCTATTTCTGCGGAGATTTTTGCGGCACTCCCCTTTTGCGTCTGATTGAAACAGAAGGAGCGGACTGTCAAACTGCAAAAGAAGCCGTTTTTTCAGTA
>CAVGBY010000039.1:0-7138 GCA_963627355.1 uncultured Prevotella sp.
GCCTGCACACCAAGCATTGTCCAAGAGACAAAGTTAATCTTAGCCTTTGAAGCACCTGCGTCATCATCACCGCCAACAAGGTCAGCGATTACAATGTGGCTGTTCTTTCCGCCGAATCCGTCGTCAACAAAGTCCGGTGCACGGAGGTCAGTAGTCCAGTTTCCGTCAGAAATGAACTTATAGCGGGCCTCCTCGCCCATCTTGAATGTGCGGGTAAGGGAAAATCCCTTATCTCCCTTTGTCATCGGAAGCGCTCCGTCCTGCCAGCTTGTGAAGTCACCGGCAAGGAGAACCTCTGTCGCGCGAGGGTTTCCGTAGAAGAACGTTACATCTACAGTTCCATCGGCATTTTTCTTTGCACTAACATCGGCGAACAATCCCGCCGCAGCTACTGCAAGAACCGAGATGAAAGCGAATAATTTTTTCATCTTATCCTCCAATATTGTATTGAACGTAAGCACGCGAAAAACAGCCTTTTGATTGACAGAATCGCCCTTATAGGATGTAGACACGATACAAAATTATTGGAGAAATTAATAAAAACAAGAATTCTTAGCCCTAGAGTCAGGCTTTGCTGATTTAATAAAGAAATTGAATGAGTTTCCAGTCAAAAGTCATGAATAGACTATTGTGAAGTGTTCTCACAGAAGATACACGCCACCAAAAGGAAAGTAATAAAAAAAGAGATTATTTTTATAGTTCAAGAAAAGAAAATCTACAGTTAAAACTACAAGACAAAATTTTCCAGAAAATCCGCAATTCCGTCGTTATTATTGTCGTAACGTGTAACAAAATCGCAAATGTCTTTTATATAGTCAAGCCCATTGCTCATAGCAACGCCATATCCGCAGTCACGTAACATCGACTCATCGTTCATGCTGTCGCCAAATGCCATAGTATGTTCATGTGGAATTCCAAGTTCATCTGCAAGACGCAAAATCGAAGGTCCTTTCCCGACTCCGTGGCTCATCACTTCCAGAAAAAACGGTTTTGAAATAAAAATGTCCGCTCGCCCGGCAAGTTTTTCACAAAGAAATTCCTTAAGTTCTTTTACTTTTTCCGGCTCAGAAGGCACAAGCATTTTCGGATAGCCTTTTTCAAGGAATTTTTCAAAATCCGGCACAACCTCAAATTTTAAACTGCAAAGTTTTGCATCCATCCGTGCCCATTCGCTATCTTCCCAAGAATAAATTACAGAAGGCTCATAAACAACAGACGGCATCCCTCTTCTTTTTGCCTCATTATAGACAAATTTTAAAATATCTGTATCAACTTGATTCGTATAAACTGGAATTCTTTTGTGCAAATCAAAAACGCTCGCACCATTAAACGCAATTATAAATCTTCCCTGCTGAGTTCCCGCAATATTCAACGCACGAACATAAGGCAAAATCCCGTTTTCGGCACGGCCAGAGCAAAGAACAATATAAATTCCTTTTTCCGCCGCTTTTTGAATCGCCGTCAATGTTTTTTCAGAAATTTTAGTTTCTTTAGTCAAAAGTGTGTCATCAAGGTCAAAGGCAATAAGTTTTACATTCAGTTTATTCTGTGGAATTTTCATATCAACACATACATTAAAACAGAATTATCAAAAAATTTCCACAATCTCAAAGACAATCTCAAAGAGTTCCGCCGCCAGCCGCCCCCCCCAAAAAAAAACTACTGAAGCATCATCTGGTCGTTAGAAAGCTCCTTTTTCTTGATTTGTTTAAAACGCTCAACAATATCATCCATCGTCAATTCAGCCTTTTCATTGCCTTTAACGTCAAAAATTATCTCACCGTCATCCATCATGATAAGACGATTTCCGTATTCAAGGGCGTGCTTCATGTTGTGCGTAATCATCATAACAGTAAGATTGTATTCTTTCGCAAACTGGCGCGTAAGTTTCATAATAATATCTGCGTTTGTAGGATCCAAAGCCGCCGTATGCTCGTCAAGCAAAAGCAAATCCGGTCTAGACATAACCGACATCAGCAAAGTCAATGCCTGCCTCTGCCCGCCGCTAAACTGATTCACGTTGTCGTTCAGCCGGTTTTCCAGCCCCATATCAAGAACTTTAAGCTGACTTCTAAAATACTCGCGCATTTTTCCGTTCAGACTGACTTTTAATCCTTTCCAGCCTTTTTTGCTGCAAATCATCATATTGTCTTCAAGGCTCATTTTTCCGGCAGTTCCCAAAAGCGGATTCTGAAAAATGCGACCTATATAGCGAGCCCGTTTATATTCCTTGTCAAAAGTAATCTCGCGGTTCTCTTCATCCAAAAAAATATGTCCGCTTTCAGGTTGTATAGTTCCCGCAATCGCATTGTACAAAGTTGATTTTCCTGCACCGTTTGAACCAATGACAGTTATAAAATCGCCCTTCTCAATCTTCAAGTTGATATTTTTAAGAGCATGATTTTCATCCGGAGTTCCTTTATTAAAAACAACGTTAATATTTTCAATTGTTATCATTCCGAAGCTCCGTTTTTCGCTGGTCGTCTAAAATGGATTTTCCAGTCTTTTTTTCCTTTTATGTTGGTAATAACAAGACAGATGATGATTAAAATTCCTGTAATCAACTTTAAGTCGTTCGGCGTAAGATTTATATAATGACCATACTTTCGCGCAACCAGCATAAGCGCGCGGTAAATAATTGAACCAATCAGAACGCGCAAAGTCTGCCAGCCAATTTTATTTGAGCGGATAATAAATTCTCCAAGCATCAAAGAAGCAAGACCGCTCACAATAACGCCTGTTCCGCTTCCGACATCGGCAAATCCATTGTACATTGCGGCAAAAGCCCCGGCCAAAGAAGCAAGCCCGTCACCAAAACAAATACCGATTCCGCGAACAATCTGCGGATTTACGCCCTGACAGACAATCATCTGTTCGTTTGCGCCAAGCGCGCCCATTGTAAGTCCCAAATCAGTGTGAAAAAATAAATCCAGCAAAGACTTTAGGACAACGATAAAAATTATTAAAAATAAAAGAATTCCAAATTCAGAAGGAAGAGAAGGAAACCGTTCCTCAAAGAAAGCCGTAATGCCGCTGAAAGTAGTCTTTATCCTTAAAAACGAAACATTCGCACGATTGTTCATAATCCGCAAGTTTACAGAATAAAGCATTGTCATCATAAGAATTCCGGCAAGCAAATCAGGAATCCGAAGTTTTGTGTAAAGCATTGTCGTGCAAAGTCCGGCAAAACATCCGCCAACAAAAGCAATCAGCAATGCAACAGACGGCGGAACACCCAGCTGAAGGCAAGCCGCAAGAATACAGCCGCCCATCGGAAATGCTCCGTCAACCGTCATATCACAAAAATTCAAAGTTCTGTACGAAACAAAAACGCCCAGAACCATAATTCCATAAATAAAACCTTCTATGAGTACAGTTTCCAGCATATCTTATTTTTCTTCCAATTTACCATTCTGAATAATATAGGTTGCCTGCGAAAGATATTCCTCTGGAATAGTAATTCCGCTAATTGCAGCCGCATCCAAATCAAAAAGCAAATCAGAGTCGGAAGGTTTTGTCATAAAACGAATAGGTATTTCGCTAGGTTTTGCACCGTTCAAAATCTGAACAACCATTTCACCAGTCGCACGTCCAGCCTTGTAATAATTAAAACCGGAAGCCATAAAACAACCGCCTTTTTTTGCGCCGGTAACATCACCGGAAAAAATAGGTTTTTTAGCCTTATTAAAAACGCTGACCAAAGACGGAAGCGCGCTGAACACAGTATTATCCGTTGTAAGATAAATTCCATCAACGCGGTCAACAATCGCCTCCGCGGCCTGCTTTACTTCAGAAGTCGCAGAAATAGACTGGGTAACAAGTTCAAGACCTGCCTCTGCGCAGCCTTTTTTCACAAGCGCAAGCCCAGAAATCGAATTATCCTCGCTGGAAGTATAAATGTAACCAAGCGTCTTGATTCCCGCTAATTTTTTAAACAATTTAATGTGCTCAACAGAAGGCAACTCGTCGCTCATTCCAGTAACATTTTTTTCACCATGCTCCAAAGTCGTTACAAGTCCAGAACCAATCGGATCGGTAACCGTTCCAAACACAACCGGAATATCTTTGATTGTGTTGGCAAACGCAATCGCAATCGGGGTGGCAATTCCAACCGCAACATCAACATTCTCATCTTTAAATTGCGAGGCAATCTGATTTGCAGTATTAACGTCGCCGTTCGCATTCTGCAGGTCATAAGTCGCGTTAAATCCAGCATCATTTATAGCATCAATAACACCACGCTCAATGTCATCAAGAGCCACATGCTGAACAATTTTCGCAATTCCAATCTTAACAGTTTTTCCCGCAGCCGCATTGCCAGAAGATTTTTTTGAACAACCAGCCGCCAAAATAGCACAGGCACAGACACCTGCAATAAAATACATCTTTTTCATACAATAATTATAACCGTTTCTATAAATAGAAACAAGCAGAAAAACAGATTTTTTTTATTTTGTAGGGAAAAGCCTTTCCCTCGGCTCAACTGTTTCGCAGGCTCAACATTTTCGCCTACCCATTCTACCTGCGGTGCTTTATAATAGAAGAAAATGGACAAATTAACACCAGAACAACGCAGCCTGAATATGTCAAAAATCCATAGCACAAACACAAAACCCGAAGTGTTTCTGCGAAAAGCGCTCTTTAAGGCAGGATTCAGATTCCGCAAAAATGACAGACGATACATCGGCACGCCCGACATTCTTCTTCCGCATTATAACGCGGTAATTTTTATAAACGGATGTTTCTGGCACGGCCACGAAAATTGCCGGCTTTTTAGGCTTCCAAAGTCAAACGTTGAATTCTGGAAAAACAAAATTGAACGCAATAGAAAACGCGACTCAAAAATCATAAAAACTTATCTGGAAAACTGCTGGCGCGTGGCGATTGTCTGGGAATGTTCAATAACAGGAAAAAACCGGGCGCAAAAACTTTCAAAAGTAACGGCGGAACTTTCTCTCTGGCTAGAAGAAGAACCCGAAGAACACCTTAAGGAATTTTAAAGATTCCAGAAAAACTTAAAATTCAACCGAATCCGCCTGAACAAAATTATAACTTATTCCAGATTCAAGCTCAGAAAGAATAAATTTTCCTGTCACAGTTATTTCTGAACCTTTTTCCGGCAGATTATCTCCAAAATCGTAGCGGAATTCAATTCCCTGCTGGCAGCAAGCCAAAGCATCATAAATTATAACGGCATAACTTTTGCCCATAATCTCTGAGCCTTCAAAAATTTCAAAATTGCCCCTCATTCTTATAACTTTATTTTCGTATGTTTCCGGGCTTACGAGCATATCAAAAACCTGCGCATAGACCATATTCGGCTTCATCGTGGAAAGGTCAAAATCAACTTTTTCTTTTTTAACAGAATCAGACGACTTTTCAGCCAATTTTAAGGAATCACCATTTTTCTGAACTTTACTGCAGCCAAATAAAACCAGACTAAAAAAAATCAGCAGCAAAAACTTAATAATCCGCAATTTACCGTCCTCCAATCTTTCCTACAAAATAAAAAACAAGGAACGCAACCAAATCCGCCGCAACAATTGTTGAACCAACTGGAGTTCCGGCCAAAACAGAAACTAAAAGTCCGCAGACCGCACACACAACGCTAACGCAAGCCGAACAAATTGTTACAGATTTAAAACTTTTAAAAACCCGCATTGCAGAAAGCGCCGGAAAAATCACCAGAGCAGAAATCAAAAGCGACCCGACAAGATTCATCGCAAGCACAATTATCACGGCAATAATAACCGCAATCGCAAAGTTATATGCCGAAGCGTGAGTTCCAACAGCCCGCGCAAAACTTTCGTCAAACGTAACCGCAAAAATTTTGTTATAAAAAATAAAAAAACAGGCAATCACAACAAAAGAAAGGGCGACACACAAATAAACCTCACTTTTTGAAAGAGTCAAAATGGAAGTCGAGCCAAACAAAGTTGAACAGACATCGCCCGCAAGATTATTCGAAGAGTTAAAAATATTCATTATAAGATAACCAAGCGCAAGCGATGAAACAGAAATAATCGCAACCGCGGCATCACCCTGAATTTTCGTGTTTTTTCCAGTCCGCAAAAGCAAAATCGCCGCAATAACCGTAAACGGCAAAACAAGATACATATTATTGCTCAAATTCAAGACGGTCGCAATCGACATCGCGCCAAAAGCAACGTGGCTCAATCCGTCACCAATAAAACTGAATCTTTTTAGGACCAGCGTAACACCCAAAAGCGAAGAGCAGATTGCAATCAGAACGCCGACAATAAAAGCGTACTGCACAAAAGAAAAATGAAAATATTGAATCAATGTAGCCATAAAATTCCCCTAATTAAAGATTCGTCCAAAAACTTTTTTAATCTGCCCATTGCAGTCGGGACATTTTGATTTATGGATAAATTCATTCTTTGTTCCAAAAAATATTTCCTCACCAATGTGCAGAACGTGGGTCGCATATTTTAGGGCGGCTTCTATATCGTGGCTAATCATGATAATTGTAATTCCGTCTTTGTGAAGATTTTCAATAAGCGAATACATCTCCTCCTGTGCCCCAGGGTCCAACGCGCTCACCGGCTCATCCAGCAAAAGCATTTTTTGAGTCGCGCACAAGGCCCTTGCAAGCAAAACACGCTGCTGCTGCCCACCGGAAAGCTCACGGTAACATTTTTTTGCAAGATTTGTTATTCCCATCTTTTCCATATTGTCCGCGGCAAGCTGTTTTTCCGCCTTGTTGTACCAAAAACGATTTTTACATCGGCTCTGGTTTCCGCTTAGAACAATTTCATAAACGCTGGCAGGAAAATCTTTCTGAACAAACGTCTGCTGCGGAAGATACCCAATCTCATCCGGCAAAACTCCGTCGCCAGTTTCAATTTTTCCAGAAATCGGCTTTAAAAGATTAAGAATTGTTTTCATCAGCGTTGATTTTCCAGAACCATTTTCACCAACTATGCAAAGGTAATCCCCGGAATTCACACTGAATGACAAATCTTTTACAATAACTTTTGAATCGTACCCCAACGTAAGGTTTTCACAAATTAACTGCGCCATTTTTCCGCCTTAAACCCAAACTATTCACTCAACTTTTTATAGTTTTCTTTCATAACGTCGATATAATTTTTTCCATTTTTTGACTGCTCAAGAG
>CAVGBY010000039.1:7148-16917 GCA_963627355.1 uncultured Prevotella sp.
GCTCAAGAGTTACCGACTGCATTGAATCCAAAACCTCAATTTTACATCTGGCGGTTTCCCCTGCATTTCTTATTACTGTTTCCGCAATTTTTTTATCCGAACTTTCTGTAACATAAACTTTCTGAACATCAAGTTCCTGGATTTTTTTTGAAAGAAACGCGATTGTCTCAAAACTTGCCTCTGTTTCTGCGGAACATCCGACAAAAGCCGCAAAATATTTAATTCCAAGCTCGTCCGTCATATATCTAAACGGAAAACGGTCGCAGACAATTATGGTTTTATTTTTTTCGTTTTGAGGATTGTAAAAATTTTTCAGCTGTTCAAGACGCTGAACGTAGGAATTTTTATTTTTTGTGTAAAGCTCCGCATTTTCAGAATCTTTTTCGCGCAGAATCTCCGCAATTTTTTCAGCCGCGGCTTCAGCATTTTGCACAGAAAGCCAGATATGCTCGTCGTATTCAATCTCATCGTTTTCATGGGAATTTAATTCTTCCTCTGAATGATGCTCATGCTCTTCGGCTGTCATTCCTTCAACAAATTCTTCCTGCTTAACTGAATTTTTAAGCAGCTCCATAAGATTTATGACCGAAATATTTTTGTTCACCGGATTTTTTAAGACATCTTTTACCCAAGCGTCACTTTCGCCACCTACAAAAACAAGAACGTCCGCCGTGGAAATTTTTATAATATCCGCGGCAGAAGGCTGAAAAGAATGTAAATCCACGCCATTTTTCACAAGAAGCTCAACATTCACCCCGGAAGAATCACCCGCAACATTTTTTGCCCAGTCATAAACAGGAAAAATAGTCGCGACCACATTGATTTTTCCCTCACTCACCGACTTTTTTGCGCATCCAGTAAAAAGCGCAAGCAAAGCAATTCCAATAAAAAGCAAATTACACTTTTTTTTCATAAATCCAAAAACCATCCTTATTTTAACGCCACACATTTTCTGCAGATTCCAATCAACGTGCTTTCGCCTTTATTTATCTCAAAACCTTCTGTCTGTTCCAGCTCCAGAATCAGCCTCTGCGCATTCTCGTCTTCCATATGAAAAATTCTTCCGCATTTCGAACACGAAAGATGAATATGAGAACGGCAAACCTGGCAATCATAAAACTGGTAAAACATTTCCCTTGAACCAGATTTTGAACATCTACGGATTTTTTCCTCAGACTCAAGTTCCGCCAAATTTCTATAAATCGCGCTTTTGCTTATTCCCTTTCCAGCAAGCCCGGATTCTATCTGTTTTACAGAAAATATTTTGTCAGGATTTTCGCTTAAAAATGAAAGAAGAATATTTCTTTGTTCTGTTGAATATATCATCGTCTTAAATTTGCGACTGATTCGCAAATTGATTAAACCATATCACAAAACTTTAGTCAATTATTTTATTCCGCATTTACACCGCAAGACTGCCACAAACTTAAAAATTCGGATATAATTTTTGTATGCGAAACAAACAGAACAATGAACTTGCAGTTTGCGGCTTTGCAACCGTTAAAAAACTTGAAAAACACAACAGCGAAAGAATCAGAAGACTTTATTTTACAGAAGAACTTGCTCCCTTATTCGGAGGTCTCTGCAAAAAACTTGCGGCACGAAAAGGAATCTACAACAAGGTAAAAGACCCAAAAGAGCTGGAAAAACTCAGCGGCACGGTTCACAACCAGGGCGTTGTCGCAATGATTTATATGCCGCAGATTATTCCGCTTGATTCAGACATAACAGAAGAATGGATTGAAAACAAGGAAAACGCGCTTATCCTTGACCACATCGGAAACGCAAACAATTTTGGTGCGATTGTAAGAAGCGCCGCATTTTTTGGCGTAAAAAATATTGTAATCCCGGAAGACGAATCGGAAAGCGCAATCACAACCAGCTCCTACAGAATTGCGGAAGGAGGAATGGAGTTTGTAAAGATTTATTCCGTGCGCTCAATTCCACGCCTTTTAGAAGCGTTAAAAAACAAAATGGTCAGAATTGGAACTGATTTGTCCGCACGCAGCAAAGTTTCCTCAGACATAAAATCAATCACAAAAGGAAAACCGGCTGTTGTTGTCCTCGGAAACGAAGAAAACGGAATTTCAAAAGAAGTAAAGCAGAATTGCGATGAACTTGTCCTGATTCCTTTCGCCGGACTTTCAGAAGGAAAAAAAGAGCCTGCCGTAGACAGCTTAAATGTTGCCCAGGCAAGCTCAATCATTCTTTATGAACTGACAAGATAGACTAAATCACGTAATCGCAAGTGCCAGAATCATAAACAAGGGAATCCAAAGTTACAGAATCCAGATAATCGTTCACAACTTTGTTCAAACCTGCCCACATTTTTGCGGTTGCCGTGTTTATCGTCTGCTCAGAAGAAACCGCGTCTTTTTCGTCGTAGTCAACCGGCGCAAGATTTCCTTCTGTTGTCCTAAGAATTTCGCCAACAGTATATTCAGATGAATCTTTTGAAAGACGATAGCCGCCCTGCGGTCCACGGATACTCTGCAACAAGCCAAATTTGCTAAGAAGAGCCGTAATCTGCTCAAGATACTTTATGGAAATTCCCTGCCGCTCCGAAATATCTTTTAAAGGAACATAACCACCTTTTCCCTGCTGTGCCAAATCAATCATAAAACTTAATGCGTATCTTCCGCGTGTTGAAATTTTCATATCCTATTTTCCTACTGTTTTAGTAGTATAATATAAAACAAATTAATCGTCCATAACCGTTCGCCCGCCCCAATTTTTTGAATTTTCTTTTTCATAATTCAAGGTGGCTTCAAAATCCGCCTGTGGCTCGCAATTTTTTTCTATATTTAACGCAGTCTGGTGCAAGCGACGCAGGCAGTCGGACTTTTCATTGTAGCCCAATCTTGATTTTTCAATGCTGTCGTGCAAAACCCGGATTGACTCATCGTAAACTTTTAACGGAACAGGAAAGGGATGCCCGTCTTTTCCGCCGTGGGCAAAACTAAAACGCGCCGGATCAGAAAAACGGCTCGGCGTTCCATGGATTACCTCGCTTACCAACGTCAAAGACTGAAGAGTTCTGGGACCAAGCCCCGGGGTAAGCAAAAGCGACTCAAAATTTTTGGGCTGACTTTCGTATGCTGTGGCAAGAACCGCCCCCAGACGCTTTAAATCCACATCCTCGGAGCGGACTTCGTGATGCTGCGGCAAAATAATATTTCGTTCCGCATGGATTATCTCTTTTTCATCAACTTGAATTTTCAATTTTTCCGGCAACGAAGAATCTGCAAATTCTGGAAAAAGCAGACCTTGCTCCATTCCGGATTTTTTTGCCACTGCTTTTGAAGAGCCACCGTAACCGACAGAAAAACTTGAATCCGGCTCGGCAATCTTTCTTATCTCGTGTAAAAGTTTATCCGGCGTTTCCTTGGTAAAATCCATAATTGCGCCGCGGGTTTTTTCCGCATTTTTCGCAGTAAGATTTAAAATTTTTCCCTGATTTTCGCCAATCACAGCCGTATGCGGCTCTTCCACAAAAGACCTGATATTCGCGCTGCACCAATGGTAACGCCGCGCGGTTCTGACATTTTCGTTCATTCCCTGCTGAACAACCGCCCAGTCACCTTCGCTAGAAAGAATAAAATTATGCTGATAAAGCTGAAATCCATCCTGAACTGCTGTATTGTCAACCTTTGCGCACAACCGGCTTGAACGCACCAAATCATTTCCATCCAGCCCGGATTTTTCAGCCAACGCAAAAAGTTCATCCGGAGTCCTGCGGGAATACTTTCCACGGCCACCGCAAATATAAATCCCCAATTCCTTTGCCCGCGGATTTATTCCACGCTTCAACGCATACATCACGCTGGTCGTAATTCCAGACGAATGCCAGTCCATGCCCATTACGCTTCCCAAAGACTGAAACCACAAGGGATCGCTCAGCCTGCGAAGAACTTCCTGCTTGCCATAATTCTGGACCAAAGATTCAACAATTAAAGTTCCAAGAACCATCATTCGGTCTGCAAGCCAACGCGGAACAGTTCCGTAATGAAGCGGTAAATCTGCATGACCTGTGCTTTTTAACATAAACGAATAAAATTAGTCCGCCATTTTTTTATATTCGTCAAATTCTGCAAGCATCTCCGCATCCTTGTTTTTATCAAGCAAAGAAACAATAACGGCAGAAGCAAGACAAACTAAGAATCCCGGAAGAATTTCATACACTCCAAAAATTGGAGAAACCGAAGCCGGAATCCTATGCCAGACAACAACAGTAATTCCACCAAGAACCATTCCAGCAATCGCACCTTTTGCAGTCGCACCTTTCCAGTACAATGCCAAAAGAACAAGAGGACCAAAAGTCGCGCCAAATCCTGCCCATGCATAAGAAACAAGACCAAAAACCGAAGAATTTGGATTCAACGAAAGAAGCAAGGCAATCAGCGCAATCAGGAACACAACAAAACGTCCGACGTTTAAAATTTCTTTTTCTCCAGCATTCTTTTTGATGATTCCTTTATAAATATCACGGCTAACCGCAGAAGAAGCCGCAAGCAACTGACTGTCCGCCGTAGACATAGAAGCCGCAAGAATCGCGCAAAGGAAAATTCCCGCAATAAATGCCGGATACATCTGCTGCATTGTTACAGAGAACACTGTTTCAGAATCACCTGTAACAAAATTTGCAATCTGCTCGCCGCCGTTCAAAAGAATTCCATGGTTCAAAAGATATGCAGTTCCTACTGTTCCGATTATAAATGTTCCAATGTAAGAAATAACCATCCATGAAACACCAATTCGTCGCGCAGTTTTAATGGAAGAAACTGAATCAATCCCCATAAATCGGACGATTATATGCGGCATTCCAAAATAGCCAAGCCCCCATGCAAAAGCCGATACAATGCTCATAACGCTGTAATGACTGTTCGCTCCAAAAGCGTTTTTCATCGCCTCGCCAAAATTTCCGGCAACCGCCTGCGCGTCAAACGCCCGAACCGCCTCTACAGCCTTAAAAGGTCCGCCAACAGAAACAATTGCAACTGTTGCAGAAACAACAAATGCCACAAAAATCAAAGTTCCCTGAACAAAGTCTGTATTACAAACAGCCGTATATCCACCAGTAATTGTGTAACAAAGAATTACAACCAGACCAATTGCCAATCCCGCGTGATAAGGAAGCCCAAAAACAGAGTTCAAAAGTTTTGCGCACGCAACAAATCCA
This sequence comes from uncultured Prevotella sp., assembly GCA_963627355.1. GTDB lineage: Bacteria > Spirochaetota > Spirochaetia > Treponematales > Treponemataceae > Treponema_D. The sequence continues at coordinate 12,328 of CAVGBY010000039.1, forward strand.
GATGCAGTATAAATTGTAAAGAACAGAACGATAAAAAATCCAGAAAGAACAGAAAGAATATGTGTCTTATCTTTAAATCTGTTTGAAAGAAATTCCGGAACAGTTATTGAATCCCCGAACACAACTGAACATTTTCTTAGCGGTTTTGCGACGAACAGCCACGCAAGATAAGTTCCAACACAAAGCCCAAGTGACGTCCAAAAAGTTTCCTTAATGCCGCCAAGATAGCAAAGTCCAGGCAATCCCATTAAAAGCCATGCAGAAGAATCCGAAGCCTCTGCCGAAAGCGCTGTTACCCACGGTCCGATTTTTCGTCCGCCCAGAAAAAAATCAGCGGAATCATTGTTTTTGCTTACACTTTTTAGACCTATATAAATCATAAATCCTAAATACAAAACGAATGCAATAATTTTTGCAATTACCTGTGGAGTCATAATTTCCTCTTACTATTTTTTGATGATAAAACTTTAAAGGTTATGCCTGAAATATGCAATTGAATAATCTGATATTTTCTTGAAACTTAAGGAGTTATAAAGTTTATTCGCCGGAATGTTCTGTTTTTTTACAAAAAGCGCAACTGATTTTCTTATCTTTAAAAGCCTGAATAAAAGCACCTGCAGAAGAAATTTTGCGTAATGTCTGCCCCGAAATTCCTTTTGGGTAAAAATTCCGCCAAGCTGAACAAATTTAAAGCCCAAGGCATTAGTTCCGGCCTTTGCGATAAACTGATTTTCTTCATTTTTTAAGGCAAGAACAAATTGAGTTCTAAGAGAATTTAAAAAACGCAGACGGCAAAAATCCTCATCAAAAGTAAAACATTCCGGAACAACCTCTTCCTGTTCATAAGATTTTTGCAGCTCAAGAAGTTTCCGTTTTTCTTCCGCCGGCATATCTTTTTTGCAGTGGATTATTTGTATTTTTTCAGGCTGCGGCATATAAGGCGACTGTTTTTTTAGGTTCACAAGAAATTCTTTGCTTTCAAGCATTAAAAGATTGTAATCATTCACTTGCACCGGATGAAAATTCAGTCTTTCAAAACATTTTAAAATCAGATTTGTACCGTCTTTTGTTCCATTTATGCAGACCGGACTTTTAAATCTTCCTTCTTTATAAAAATCCACAAATGAATCAACAAAATCATTTTCCAGCGCAGAGTCGGAATCAGTTTTTACAAATGGTAAAATATGAAAAACCGTTCTTTTTATGCAAAAAATTCCGTACAAGTCCTGAGGACAAAAATCATTTACATAAACAGCGTATGCGCCAGAAATGTTTTTTTTAAGAACCGCCGAAAACTGAACGCACAAGGATTCGTATCTGCACAAAAACCGCATCAATGCAAATTTATTCCTTCCACGCAACTCACTTATCGGAACAAAAAACATTCTGGCTATTCAACTTAACAGAATTAATTTCTAAAACTATGGATTGGAGCCGGAATTCTTCCGCCACGGTTTATAAAATCCGCGCAACCAAATTTGCTTACAGGCATTACCGGACAACCGCCCAAAAGTCCGCCGAATTCAACCCATTCGCCGGCTTTTTTACCTGGAGCAGGAATCAGACGGCAGGCTGTAGTTTTATTGTTTACCATTCCGATTGCAAATTCATCCGCAAGAATTCCAGAAATTGTTGTGGCAGGAGTATCTCCAGGAATAGCAATCATATCAAGTCCGACTGAACAAACCGTTGTCATTGCCTCAAGCTTTTCAAGGCAGATTGAACCTTTTTCAACAGCATTAATCATTCCTTCATCTTCTGAAACAGGAATAAACGCCCCGGAAAGTCCGCCTACATTTGTCGAAGCCATTACGCCGCCTTTTTTAACCATATCCGTAAGCATTGCAAGAGCCGCGGTTGTTCCCGGAGCGCCTGCACCATCCAGCCCGATTTCTTCAAGAATTCGGGCAACAGAATCGCCTACCGCCGGAGTCGGAGCAAGACTTAAATCAAGAATACCAAAATCTACGCCAAGACGTTTTGCCGCCTCTGAACCTACAAGCTGCCCCATTCTTGTAATTTTAAATGCCATTTTTTTGATTCCGTCAGCAAGCTCATTTATCGGTTTACCTTTGTATTCACGGGCGGCAGCCAGAATTACTCCAGGGCCAGAAACACCGACATTGATTACAGAATCGCCTTCTCCAGGTCCGTGGAAAGCCCCGGCCATAAACGGATTGTCTTCCGGCGCATTGCAGAAAACAACCAGCTTTGCGCAGCCATTGATAGGAAGAGTTTTTGAAACCTCAGAAGTTTTTAAGATTGTTTCACCCATAAGCTTTACGGCATCCATATTGATTCCGTTTTTTGTAGTTCCAACGTTTACAGAAGAACAGACAAAATCCGTCTGAGCCAACGCTTCCGGAATTGAATCAATCAAAATTCTGTCGGCAGGAGTAATTCCTTTCTGAACAAGGGCAGAAAATCCGCCTATAAAGTTTACTCCAAGTTCCTTTGCGCATTTATCAAGGGTCTTACAATATTCAACATAAGATTTTGCGTCACTTGCACCGGCTACCAGCGCAATCGGTGTTACAGAAATACGTTTGTTTATAATCGGAACCCCGAATTCTTTTTCAATATCCTGACCGACCTTTACAAGATTTCCGGCTTTTTTCATGATTTTATCATAAATTTTTGCACAGGATTTTTTAGCGTCCGAATCCGCACAGTCAAGCAAATTAATTCCCATCGTTACGCAACGAATGTCGAGTTTCTGCTTCATAAACATACTAACTGTTTCTTGTATTTCTGTTGGTGAAAAAATCATCTTTAAATCCTTTTTCTAATTTCTATTACAATTCTAATTAAAAAAATCGTTCTTTACAATAAAACAAGCGCTTTAAATAATTTTCTGAAAGACTGAAAATCCTGCTCAACGCATCCTCGTCTGTCGGCAACGCAAAAAGGCTTCCGGCGCCACATTCAGGATTTTGCCGTACAATTTCTTTTTTGTGCATAATATACAGGTCAATCTGCTGCATAAGACACGAACTGTACCACTTTACCGCAGAATCAATTTCCGCCGGCGTTAAATCAAGTTTTTTTTCAACGCAATAACGTAGCAAAATCTGGCTTACCCCAAGCTCCAGCGAAAAATGCTCCTCATCAACAATTTCCGCCGCAAATTTATTAAAATATTTTTCAGTGTGAACAAACGTAAAAATCTGAAAAAACGGCTCAACTTCATAAAATTGAACAAACCGCTTTATAAGATTATTAAAAATCGTGTAGACATCATATTTTTCAAATAAATCCGACGTAATATACTTTTCCGGCAAAAAAGAGAAGGAACTTACCGAACGTTTACAATAGTTCAAAGTTTTTTCGTACATTATTTCGCGGCTTTCAAAATGATTATACAACGATGCTTTTTTTATCCCCAGATATTCAGCAATATCCGCCATAGAAGTCGCGCCCGCGCTCTTATCAAAAGCACAAAACAAAAATGCATTTATAATCTTTTCCTGCGAAATGTTTTTTCGGCTCATCTGCGGTTACCTTTCAGGTCTGGCAAGCATTTTACTTTCATTGAATCTATCCTTTATGTCAGCCCAGATTGTTACACTGCCTTTTTTGTGCTGCTTTGAATAATATAACGCTTTATCGGCATTTGTCATAGTTGTATCTAAATCAGAAATATCAGCTCCATCAGAATTTGAACTTATTCCCATACTGAATCCAAGTTTTTTGTCTTCTGGAATGACAATTTTTTTGCCCAAAAGTTTTTCCAAATCAGGAATAAAAAACTCTTTTTTCACAAGACCTTCGTAAAGTCGTTCTGCAGTATAAGCCGCCTCTGAACAATTTGTATTCGGCAGAACAACAACAAATTCATCGCCGCCAAAACGCGCGACAAAATCAACTTTTCTGTATATTTCCTTTAAAAGTTTTGCGAAGCACGCAATCAAAAGGTCTCCGGCTTCGTGACCAAAAGTGTCGTTGTAATACTTAAAATTGTCCAAATCCATAAACGCAATGCTATCCTGCATATACAGATTTCGTTTTTTTTCGTACCGTCTAATCGTTTCGCTTTCAACACTAAGATGCTTATGAAGAGCACGCCTGTTGTTCAGCATAGAAAGCTGGTCGGTCGCAGAAATTATCGCAAGATGCTCATTCTGTTTTAGCATTACAAGCTGCGCCTGGATATTTGCCGCCGCAATGTTGAGAATATTCAGTTCCTCTGGAGTAAGCAAAGATTTTTTCTGAAGATAAATAATCATTCCGCCAACAAATTCAAACCTTGAAAGATTTATAAGAATTGCCGGACGTTCCTCATCTTTTACTTTTGGCATTTCCAGAAGTTTTTTGCATCTTGCAAGAGTTTCCCATTTTTTTTCGGAAGGCTGCTTTATATTTTCGCGGACTGAGACACCAAGCGTTGTCCACTTTCCGTCTTTTTTTTCAGCAAGAAAAACCGCATCCGCCATTGTATAGTCAAAAACAGACTGGACAATATTCGCCGAAAACCTTGAATCATTAAAATCTTTTATATTATTGGTTGAAAGTTTATTCAAAAATTTAGAATTTCTAAGCTGCTTGTGAAGCTGAATCAACAGCCGCTCTTTTTCAGCCTTTTCTTCCAAA
>CAVGBY010000040.1:0-1414 GCA_963627355.1 uncultured Prevotella sp.
GAAATATACTGTAAGTAATCTTGGTCGAATAAAGCTAAATGGAGTTCTCGTTCACCAAGATGATGATAACTTTAATGGTTATCTTAAAATGACTAAAACTGTAGAAGGCAAAGATTCAGATAATCGCTCTGAAAATATTTATACTTTTGTCGCAGCGGCCTTTTTCCCAAATTACAAAGAGGGATTGCATGTTCATCACATCAACAACAACGGATATGACTGCCGCCCGGAAAATCTGATTTTGCTGGAAAAAGATGAACATTCAAAAGTACATGGATTTCCTGTAAAAGGCGACAACAATTCATACGAAAAGGTTTCTCAAGTTGAGCAATAGACGTCTTTCACTTTCCAATTACCGCCGGGCTTTGCAGATTGACGAGCTGATTGCAGCGGAAAAATATCCAAACGTCGCTTTTCTGATGCAAAAATTCGAATGTTCGGAAGCAACTGTTCTGCGGGCAATCGAAACTTTGCGAAACGATTTCGGTGCGGAAATCCTGTACGACCGCAGCAGAAAAGGCTATTACTACGCTGAACCTCACTTCCGCCTGATTGCGAGTTTCACGACCGAAAAGCAGATTATCGCCGCACACCTGATGACAAACTTGCTTAAGATTGTAAAGGACACGCCAATTTACAATCAGGCGATTGAAGTCTACAAAAGCCTTGAAAACGAGCTTGACGAAAACGAAAAAACTGAATGCGGCAAAACTTGAAAATCGGATTGTATTTCTTGGAATGGATGCGGTTAAGATTGAAGACAACCTTTGGAATCTAATCGAAAAGGCTATGATGAAAAACCGGCTCATTCAGTTCTAATATTATAAAAACGGCAGGCGTTATGAAGTTACCGTCGAGTCGTGGCAGCTTGTCTACTTTCAGGGAATGTGGAGCTTGTATTGCTACAATAAATTTTACAAGGAAACTCAGCTCTACAATCTTCCCGCGCTCAAGAAACCGAAGATTCTGGACAAAACTTTTGAACTTCCACCTGACTTTGAATTTGAAAAACACAGCAAAGGCAACTTCGGAAAATTCATAGGCAAGGAAAACTACAACCTCAAACTAAAAATCCGCAAGGCAAAAATTGACTACATCCGAATGTACAAATGGGCGGACGACCAGAAATTCGAGGAGCAGAGCGACGGAACGGCAATCATGACATTCACAAGCAACCAGTACTACCCCGTCCTGAACTGGATACTGGAAAAAGGAATGTATGTTACTCCACTTGAGCCGCAAAAACTAGTTGACGACTGGAAAGCGAATGTCCTTGCGATGTATGCGGAAGTGCGGGAGATGTAAACACAATAACAATAAAGTCAACAAGTTATATTTCAATTTTAAGCTCTACCGCTCAACAAATGAAAAAAAATCATATTCCGTTGTTCTAAGAAAAGACTGTATTGTTTTT
>CAVGBY010000040.1:1424-13689 GCA_963627355.1 uncultured Prevotella sp.
ATTTGTCATTTATAAAAATCTTTTTATATTTTTTGTCTAGCTAATTAAAATTTACTCAAATGTCATGATTTTATCTTCAAAATCCACTTTCATCAAAACCTTTGTTACTTCTTTTTGATTAAGCAATAAATTCCTCATATCAGATAAAATTGATTCACCATGAATAATTTCATTTCGCCTATCATATAGAATTGGCAAATACTGTTGAATTTCAGAAGCAGAATAGTCATAGTTAAGATTTTTATTCGCTAATATTCCATAAAATAAAGCAATCCAAAAATTTATAACATTGTCCTGATTCCAGTTTTCCTGCTGGGTTTCAATATAACTTGCTATTTTTTGTAATCTTTCTATATAATCCTCTTTAGACTGAACTTCTATGAACCATTTACAGATAAACAAATCTACATATCCAGTGTATTTGTTTACAACATCAAAAGATTTTATTTCATTATCGAAAAAATGTTTTTCAATTTTTTCTATCAGGCCAATCATTATATTTTTATCTTTAAGTGTATCTAAGATTCCGCGAGAAAAAGCTTTTGTCGCTCTTATTGTATGAAACAAAAACAGGCTCCTCCACCACGGAAGAGCCTGTCTATTTTTCCCTTACCTCTTATCCCCTGTAAAAGTTAATCAGACATCCTGCCTGAATAATCTTTCGCTCGTCGTCGGTCATGTCGCCGGTTGCAAGGTCGAACTCGGCGGTTGTGCCGTCGGCGCGGACTGCGTAGGCTTTTATGCTCGGGAGTTTTTCCGCAATCATCTTCTTTGTGCCCGGAACAAAAATGTAGTCGCCGTTCGCAAACGGAAGATTCTCTGTCGCAGCAACGTCCCCTTGTTTATAAAGGAACGGAATCATTCCCCAGTTGATAAGGTTCGAGCGGTAGCGTTTTGTTGCGTAGTCGCTTGCAATGTTCGCGCTTGCCCCAAGAACTCTCTGGCAGCTTGCCGCCTGCTCGCGCGCTGAACCGTCGCCCGGCTTAACAGCATAGATTGTAGAGCCAAGCCCGGCCTTTTCAATTCTCCCCTTGAACTCAGGATATTTTTCCTCAAGGATTTTTTCCGTGCGGCTAACTTCCGCCTTTACCTCATCTGACAAGTCGCGCACAGCCTTAGCACGTCCAACATACGCAGGATCTTTACGGCTCAAAGTGAACTCGGCAAGTCCAAGCGGATTTGAGCGGAAACTTGAAGTCTCGCCCGAAGGAATAAGCTCGTCCGTTGTCGTAACCGGGTCGTGGATTTCTGATACAACCTTGAGCAGAATGTCGTCTGAAAGCGGCCGCATCTCCGGCCAGTCCTTGATGTTCGGTCCAAACTGAATCTGAACTTCAGGATGCGCAACGCCCTTTGAGTCATAAACGCGCTTTTCATAGATTGTCTTGTCAAAGAAATATTTTTTCTTGCTGAACTCGCCGTCCGCCAAGTCTGTGGCCGCGGTAAGGAATCCCTTGTTTGCGGCAGTCGCTGCGATTGAGCGTGCGTCCATAAGGGCAACAGAGGCAAGCTGTCCGTTCTGGATTTTTGAGCCTTCGCGGTTCGGGAAGTTTCTTGTTGAATGGCGAATCGAGAACGCGCCGTTAGCAGGAGTGTCGCCCGCACCAAAGCAAGGTCCGCAGAAAGCAGTCTTGATGATTGCGCCAGCGTCAACAAGCGAGGCGAACGCGCCGTTCTTCATAAGCTCCATGTAGACTGGCATTGAGGCAGGATAAACGTTCAGAAGGAATTTTCCATTTCCAGTGTCCTTTCCCTTCAAAATGTCGGCAGCCGCGCAGATGTTCTCAAATCCGCCGCCGGCGCAGCCTGCGATAACGCCCTGATCAACGTAAAGTTTACCGTCAATCACCTTGTTTTTAAGCGTAAAGTCCACCTTGTCACCGAACGAAACTTTCGCGCGTTTTTCAGTCTCTTCAAGAATATCCATCAGATTCTTATTAACTTCTTCTATTGTATATGCGCAGGAAGGATGGAACGGCATCGCAATCATCGGTCGGATTTCTCCCAAATCAAGCTCAATCGCGCCGTCATAATAAGCGTCAGCCCCAGGATTCAATTCCTTGTAGTCGCCTTCCCTTCCGTGAACAGCGTAGAACTCGCGGATTTTCTCGTCAGTTGACCAGATAGAAGAAAGACAGGTTGTCTCAGTCGTCATAACGTCCACGCCGATTCTAAAATCAGCAGAAAGATTCGCAACTCCAGGCCCTACAAATTCCATCACCTTGTTCTTAACATAACCGTTCGCAAAAACAGCCTTGATAATCGCAAGAGCAACGTCCTGCGGACCAACCCCCGGAACAGGCGAGCCAGTCAGGTAAACCGCGATAACGCCCGGCATATTCACATCATAAGTCTTTCCCAAAAGCTGCTTTGCAAGCTCGCCGCCGCCCTCGCCAATCGCCATAGTTCCAAGCGCGCCGTAACGGGTGTGGCTGTCAGAACCCAAAATCATGTCGCCGCACTTTGCAAGCATCTCGCGCGCAAACTGGTGGATTACAGCCTGATGCGGAGGAACATAAATTCCGCCGTATTTCTGCGCGCAAGTCAGACCAAACATATGGTCATCCTCGTTGATTGTTCCGCCGACCGCACAAAGCGAATTGTGGCAGTTAGTCAGAACATAAGGAATCGGAAATTTTTCAAGCCCGGAAGCACGCGCCGTCTGAATAATTCCAACATAAGTAATATCGTGAGAAGTAATTTTATCAAATTTAATTTTTAATTTAGATGCATCGCCCGAAGTATTGTGTTTCTGCAAAATAGAATAAGCGATTGTATTTTTCGCACACTCAGCAGGATTTTTGCCCGGAACGGATTCAACCAGTTTTCCGCCCGAAAGAAAAGCGCCTTTTTCCCAAAGTTTCATAGAGCCCTCGAATTTTTCTTAAGATAAATATAATGGAAGAGATTAGCACAATTCACAGATTTTCTCAATTACAACTTTTCGCGCACAATTTTCCACATCTGGGCGTTCCCCTCGCTCCGGTTTCGATAAACTCAACCGTCGCCCGGGTCGGGCTTTCCGCACTTCGCCGTCTTGCGCGGCTCATTCCTCCACTCCGTTCCGGAACTGCTCCGCAGGTGCTACAATCACTAACGCTTTAGCACAAATAAAAATCCATCTACCTCATCTTCTTCCCATTATCTTATTCACAACAGAAAAAACAATCATCGCGGTTACGTTTACGGTTAAAATTCCGACCGAGCCTACAAGTCCGATTTTGTCCGCCGCAGAGCCTACAATCTGAGGGGCAACAATTCCTCCAAAGGCGGCGATTGCAAGAAGCATTGAAGTTCCAATGTCGCTTCCGGCGATTGCATCATGCGCGTTGGAAATTGATGTGGCGTAGATTCCTGCCAGAAAAAATCCCATTCCCACAATACAGAACGTAATAAGCGCAAGATTTTTTGTTGAAACAAGAAGAACAAAGAAAACCGCCGTCGCAAGACAGTCTGTAAGTATGATTGTCTGTTTTTTGATTTTTGTTGAAACAAGGGCTGTAAAAAGCCGGCCGAAAAGAACCGCAAGCCATGTAAACGAAACCAGCTCATTTGCGTAAGTGTCGCTCATTATCCCTGTCGAGCGGAAATATGTCACAAACCAGCCGTTTATGCAGTTTTCAAACCCAAGATAAAAGAAAAGAATGATTCCGGAAATCCAGAAAACCGGCATTTTGTAGAATTTACGTTCTTTGCCGGTCAAATCGGACTGCGAATTTTTACCGCACGCTGATTTTTCATCTTTTTCGCCTGCAGTCAGTTTCTTTTCCTTTAAATCCAGCCGGGTTAAAAGAACCACGGCAACGGCAGAGGCAATTGCAATCGCATAGATAATTGACTTCCAGCCAAGTCCATTGTTAAAAAAAATCGAAGCCAGCATAGGAGCCGAAAACGCTCCAGTCGCAAAAGTCATATGAAGAATATTGAGCGAAAAAGGACTTCCGTCAGAATTCTCGTTTATGTACGCATTATTGATGATTGTGTTGCTTCCGCGGCAAATTCCAAGAACAGTAAAAATCACAATCATCGCCCACACCGGCGGAATCAGCGTAACCAGAAAAAGCGCCACAGGAATAATAACCGCCGTGATTAAAATAGCAGGTTTTCGGCCCGCAAACTTTTCAAGCGCAGGAAAAACAAAACTTGCAAGAAAATTCCCGATTGCAAACGCCGACAAAAGAGTTCCCGCAACTGTATAGTTCAATTTTGCCTCTTCTATCAAATGCGGAAGGACTGAACCAATCACCAGAACCATCGAGCCCTGGCACAAATAAGAAAAATAGTTCGGATAGAATTTTTTGATTCCGATTTTGTCTGTCATAAGACACCTCTAGAAGTATGCCAGAGATTTTCTGACTTTGACGGCAAAGTGTCAAGCATTCACATTATTCGCATTATCATTCAACATCAGCAGTGTAATGCATCGGCAGACTTTTTCAGTGTTCCTGTAAAAACTGTCAGACAAACGGCTGGTCAATCTGGACAACCGCAAGATACAGCGAGTTATACTCCTTTACAGCAGCGCACAAAAATTCCTTCAGCTCCGCCTCCGAATATTTACATTCAAACGGACGGATTGCGTCAAAAATCACATTTGTATGCGAAGGTCCAGGCACAATCCGCAAATCGTGAACCGAAATGCCTGAATCAATTTTCTTCGCCTTTTCTGTAATAAATTCCTTAAGCCTTTCAATTTCGGCGTTATTTTTGTCTATCGGATCCATGTGTATCACGCAGGAACAGTTGAATTTTCTGGAAATTTCACATTCAATATTGTCAATCTCATCGTGAAGCTCAAAAATATTCTCGTCACCAGGCACTTCCGCATGAAAACTTACCATAATTTTTTCCGGCCCATAGTCGTGCAGAACCAAATCGTGCATTCCGCAGATTTTTTTGTGCGCCATAACAGTTTTTTCAATCTCATCAACAAATTCTTTGTCAGCATTTTTTCCCAAAAGAGGATCAACCGTTTCTTTTGCAGAATCAAATCCTCCCTTTAAAATAAAGACCGCAACAAAAAGACCGGCAATCCCGTCAATCGGAACAGGAATTTCTTTTCCAAAAGCCCTGAAAATTATCGTAAGCACAACGGAAACCAAAACCACTCCTGTAGAAACCGTGTCATTCAGACTGTCCTTTGCGGTCGCATCCATAACAACGCTGTTCATCTTTTTCGAAAAAGAATGATTGTAAAAATACATATAAAACTTTACAAGAATCGAGACCGCCAGAATCACAATCGTCAGAAAATCAGTCTTGAGCGGCTTTGGATTTCTTATCGCGCCAACAGAAGACTTTAAAAGCTCGTAGCCCATAATTATAATCAGGAATGAAACAATAAAACCTGCGATATATTCCATTCTTCCGTGTCCAAAAGGATGTTTTGCATCAGGCTTTTTTCCGGAAATCTTGAACCCTAAAATTGTAACGACCGAACCAGTCGCATCAGAAAGGTTGTTAAAAGCGTCCGCGACAACAGCAACGGAATTCGACAAAATTCCTGCAAAAAATTTAAATGCGAACAAAAAAACGTTAAAACAAATTCCTGCAATTCCACATAAAATTCCATATTGATTTCTAACCCGCGGATTCCTGAAATTCTTTCTGTCCTTTATAAAAATTTTTGCCAGCAAAGTTATCATCTTGCTCACCTCAATCGATTTTTTTAGAGTTGCCATATAATGCTATAAATAAACCATAAACTCAACAAAACATTAGCCGTAAACAACTTTTGGTATAGTTTAAATCTATCGCAAACCACAAAAAACTTATATTTTTCAATTTCCATTAATTCCTATATTTTTAAGGCATGAGTAATAAAACACGTATATCTGTAATTGGTTATCCTAGAATTGGTTCTTTGCGCGAACTAAAATTCGCCTCTGAAAAATATTTTGCAAAAGAAATTTCGCAGGAAGAATTGAATAAAGTCGCGCACGAGCTTAAGCTTTCAAACTGGCAGACCCAGAAGAACGACGGAATTGATTTTATTTCTTCAAATGACTTTTCTTTTTATGACGGAATGCTCGACACCGCTTTTATGCTCGGCGCAATTCCAGAAAGATACAAAAAACTTGGACTTTCAAAGCTTGACACATTCTTTGCAATGGCACGCGGCTACCAGGAAGGCACAAACGACGTTACAGCGCTTCCAATGAAAAAATGGTTCAACACAAACTATCACTACATTGTACCGGAGCTTGACGACAACATTGAGCTTGCTCTGGACGCGACAAAAATTCTTGAAGAATTCAAGGAAGCAAAAGACGCCGGAGTTGAAACAAAAGTAAACGTAATCGGTCCATACACATTCCTTAAACTTGCGCACTACAAGGGAACAAAAAACGTAGACGATTATGCAGAAAAAGCCGCAAACCTTTACAAGGAGCTTTTGGCAAAACTCGCAGAAGCCGGAGCCGCATGGATTCAGATAGAAGAACCTGCGCTTGTTCACGACACAACAGCCGACGACAGAGTTCTTTTTGAAAAACTCTACAAAATCGTGCTTGACGGAAAAAAACTGAACGTAAACCTTGAAACTTACTTTGGCGACATCCGCGACAGCTACAAGACAGTCACAAGCCTTCCGTTCGACGGAATCGGACTTGATTTTATAGAAGGAAAAGAAACTTTAAATCTTCTTCAGAAAGAAGGTTTCCCAAAAGACAAAATTCTTTTTGCCGGCGTTGTAAACGGAAAAAACATCTGGAAAAACAACTACGCAAAAACAATCGAGCTTGTAAACAAAATCAAGGCGGCAACAGAGGCAGAAGTTGTTCTTTCAACATCATGCTCGCTGCTCCACGTTCCTTACACAATCAGAAACGAAATCAAACTTTCAAGCGACATCTTAAAGCATTTCTCTTTTGCGCGCGAAAAACTTTTTGAACTTACAGACCTTTCAAAAATCATCAGCGGAAACGACACAGATGCAAATCTTTTCAACAGAAACCAGGACTTGTTCAAGAACGAGCGTGTACAGGAAAATTCCGCGCTCGCGGCAAAAATCAACGGACTTGGCGAAAAAGACTACACCCGTCTTCCAGTTTTTGAGGAACGCGAAGAAATCCAGAGAAAAGCGCTGAACCTTCCATTGTTCCCGACAACAACAATCGGCTCGTTCCCGCAGACAAAGGATGTGAGAGCAAACCGCAGCGCATTCAAAAAAGGCCAGATTACAGCCGAACAGTACAAAGAATTCAACAAGAACAAGATTGCAGAATGTATCAAACTTCAGGAAGAGCTTGGACTTGACGTTCTTGTTCACGGAGAATACGAGCGAAACGACATGGTTGAATACTTTGGCGAAAACCTTGAAGGATTCCTCTTTACAGAAAAAGCGTGGGTTCAGTCATACGGAACACGCTGCGTAAAACCACCGGTAGTCTGGGGCGACGTAAGCCGAAAGAACGCCATTACAGTCGGATGGTCAACATTCGCGCAAAGCTGCACAAAAAAGCCGATGAAAGGAATGTTAACAGGACCGGTAACAATCTTGAACTGGTCATTTCCACGCGAAGACATCAGCCTAAAGACACAGACCCTGCAGATTGCGCTTGCAATCCGGGAAGAAGTTCTTGACCTTGAAAAGAACGGAATCAAAATCATCCAGATTGACGAAGCCGCACTGCGCGAAAAACTTCCGCTGCGACATTCAGACTGGCACACAGAATACCTTGACTGGGCAATCCCGGCGTTCCGCCTTGTACATTCAGGCGTAAAACCGGAAACTCAGATTCATACACATATGTGCTACAGCGAATTCAACGACATCATCAAAGACATTGACGATATGGACGCAGATGTAATCACATTTGAGGCAAGCCGCGGCGACCTTACAATTCTTTCTGCCCTTAAGGAAAATAATTTCAGAACACAGGTAGGACCAGGCGTTTACGACATCCACAGCCCGCGCGTTCCAACCGTAGAAGAAATCGTTTCTGCCGTTAAAAAAATGGAAGCATACGTTCCACAGAAAAAACTCTGGATAAACCCGGACTGCGGACTTAAAACCCGCGGTGAAAAAGAAACAGTTGCCAGCCTTAAAAACCTTGTTGAGGCTGCAAAAATCGTCCGAAACGCATAACTTCTGCTAAAAAAACTTGTAGGGCGGAGTCCCGCCCTGCGCTACAAAACAAAAAGGCCCTGGCAACTATGCTTGCCAAGGCCTTTTATTTTTTCGCTACCCCACCCAGCGGGGACACCCCGCAACGCCCCGCGAGTTTGCAAAGCAAACTCGATAGTTTACGTACAACGCCCCGTGGGTTTACGCCCCCGACGCGCTTTTTCCGGCAGCCCATTCAATTTCTTTCAGAATAACCAAAACTCAATATCCAGCCTAAATATGCTCCTTCAAAGCCTCAATATAACTTTCCGCATACCTTGAAAGAATCATATTTTTTTTGGTGATTATTCCAATCCGCATCTTTTCGTCAATCTCAAGCGGACGCGCGACAATATTCTCACCGTTCAACTCCTTGCTTATAACCCCGGAAGAAACTGTAAATCCGTCCAGCCCAATCAAAAGGTTGAACAAAGTCGCACGGTCCCTAACGCAAATAGTCTTGTTCCTGTCAATCGCGGAAAACGGCTCTTCTGAAAAATAAAAGGAATTGTGCGCGCCCTGCTCAAAAACCAGATACGGAAAAGGAGCCAAATCTTCAACAGTAACAGATTTTTTTTTGCAGAGCGGATTCTTGTCACTTATAAAGACATGGGGTTTCGCCGTAAAAAGCTCGGTAAAAACCAGCTCATTTCTTTTTAAAAGCTTTCCAATAACTTCCTCATTCCGGGAACTTAAATAAAGGATTCCAATTTCACTTCTTAAACGAAGAACATCGTCAATAATCTCAAAGGTTTGGGTTTCCCTCAAAGTGTAATTGTAGCGGTCGCCGCCAAATTTGCGGATTACATCAACCATCGCATTTACCGCAAACGAATAATGCTGGCAGGAAACACTAAAAACCGGCGCCTGGCGTGCCTTTCCGGCATAAGTTTCTTCCAGCAAATCCGCCTGCTCAAGAACCTGCCGCGCGTAGCCTAAAAAAACCTCGCCTTCCTTGGTAACCTCAACGCCCTTGTTCGTCCTGGAAAAAATCCGCACATGCATCTCATCTTCCAGCTGATGAATCGCAAGCGTCAGACTTGGCTGAGAAATAAAAACTTTTTCCGCCGCACCAGAAATCGTCTTGGACTCCGCAACGGCAACCACATATTTCAACTGCTGTAACGTCATAAAATTAAACTATCAGCAATAAACTAACTCACATTCAAAGGAACGCTCTCCGCTGGAAGCAATTTTTCCTTCAACAAGAACACGTTTTGCCTCGTCATCAAAAAACGCATTTACAACCATCGTGTCATCTTTCCGGATTTCCTTGCAGAAATTCAGCTTAAAATCCAGAATCTGTTTTTTCTGGTACTCGTCCGGCAAAAAATCCAGCGCAAAATTTATATACTTCGCATTTGTCAGATGTCCGTTTCCGTCAATCATTGAATAAAGAATTTTCTGCTCGCCAAGGCGCTCCACATTCTCAGGAATTTTAATTCTTCCCGGCTTGCAAATCGATTCAGTCTTTACCTCAGAAGGCGCAAGAAATTCAAATTTCGAAGGAATCACAACAGCCCTTGTTTCCGGATTCACAATAACCCAAAGACTTTTTCCTTCAATCAAAAGCTCGCCGCTCGCCAAATCCCTGAACTCATAGCGGCGCATAAGCTGAACGCCTTCCGGTTTTTCCTCCCGGACAGAGATAGAAACCTCGTCATTTTCCTTTGGAAGCCTGTTGATATGAAAAGCCGAGCGCGAAACCATCTGCGCGTATCCGTGTTCCGACAAAAAATCCCGGTTCTGTCCGCGCAGAGCATACAAATCCGTAACAAAATCCGCGCAATATTCCATAACTTCCGTCAGATGAATATGTTTGTCCGGCCCGCATTGACCAAAAAGAATTTTCGTTTCGTTTGTTTCAGAAATTCCATCGGCCGCAAGCTCTGTTTTATAGCTTTTTATCATTTTCAACTTCCTTTCTTCTATTTCTGCGCAAGAGCCTTTTCTACCGCCACCGCAAGCTGGTCCGCGCAGGAAGTTCCTTTACCGCCACACAAATTTCCCTTAAGAATCTCAACAACTTTCGCCGCATCCATTCCTTCAACAAGCTTAGCCACCGCCTTTGTATTCCCAGGGCAGCCGCCATAAAATTTCACATTGTGAATTTTTCCGTCCTCAAGACTAAAATCAATCTGACGCGGACAAACCCCGGCCGGCTTATAATCAAAATTTTCCATTCAAAATTCCTTAAAATTCCCTATTCAAAATATATAAAAAAACGCAAAAAAAAGCATTAGAATTCAAGAAGAATCTTTTACCAAAAAAAACAAAAAAAAGGCGGAACCCGGCATTTTCAGCCAGATTCCGTCTTTCAACCGTATAATTTATGTGGAGATACAGAAGACAACCAGAACAGCGCTAAGCCACTTTAATTTCAATCTTCTTAGGAACATTCACAGGCTTTCGCGGAATCACAACCGTCAGAACACCATTTTTAAAGGATGCGCTTATCTCATCCCCATCCGCATCGTTCGGCAAAGAAAAACTTCTATTAAAACCGCAGACTTTTCGCTCACGAATCAACCATTTCGGTTCATCCGCCTTTTCGCATTTTTCAGCCTTTCCGCCGTCCTTTCCTGCGTTGTGCTCATCACATTTTTCTGCCTTTTTCTCAATTTTTTCAGTATCTTTAGAAGAAATCGTCAGGACATTTCTGTCAAGCTGAATATCAACATCGCCCTCATTTCTTCCAGGCAAGTCCATATCCAGCGTATAAGCGTCTTTTGTTTCCTTGACATCAACTTTAGGAACATAACTTCCACGGTAATTTCCGCCATAAACACCATCAAAATTGTCAAAAAGTGAATCCAATAAAGAAAGTTCATTCATCATAGTCATGCCTCCTGCAGCATTGTAATTTTTAGTTTAATCACGAAAGTTTTTAGCTTTCACAATATATTATGCAAAAAGCGTGCCAACTTTAAAAAAAAGCGGACAACAACGCTCAAACCTGCGGTTTTCGCTTCTCATAAAAAGCCCAAGGTCTTTTTATGACGCCATTTCCACCATAAGAAGGGCGGACAACCGCCCTACGCCTCAAACCTCTGGTTTTCGTCTACCCACCGTGCGGGCTTCAAACGCCAGCCCACAACGCCCGGCTCAACTTTTCCGCGAAACTCAGATTTTTGAGCAATTTTTAACCTTGTGTCAATTTTACACGTATTTTTTGGGTATTTTTTACTCATCTAAAATTATTTTCTCAGAACATTCATTTTTTTGTGGATTTTTTTTAAATCTGAATTATTATTATAGAAAAGGTGTTTTCCAAAGCACCAAAGAATACATCAAGCTGGAGGCGCAATTATGCATGAAAAATTTGGACTAAATCAACCGGACTTTGAAAAAATGGTAAACGACCACGAATATCAGGCTCTGGCTGACAAACTAAAGGCAAGCTACGAAAGCGCAAAAATTCGCGACGGCGAATATGAATCAACATTAAAATGGCTAAGAGAGTCAGCTAAAATGCACGGACTTTCCATCAAGTAATTCTTGTTGAAATAAAAAATCCATCTGGAAGCTCAATTCTTTCAGATGGATTTTTTTTCTATTCTTTCGGCCAAACAAACAAGTCGGCGCAGTTGCGTTCTCCGCCGGAAACATCAATCGCCTGCCCGGTACAAAAAGTATTTGTGACAGTCAGAAAATAGCACCATTCAGCGGCTTCCTCCGCAGAAATCCATTTTTTTAGCGGTGTCACGTCCATAATTTTTTCCCATAGCCTTGGGTTTTCAAGAACAGGTTTATTCAGCTCAGTAAGAACACCGCCAAAACAAAGGGAATTGCTTGTCGCCCGGAATTTATTCGCAAGTCTTATTGCGCAGTTTTTCATATATCCGTTAATTCCGGCCTTAGACGCGACATATTCAGGAAATTCGTTTCCGGTAACCGCAGAAACTGAACTTATAAAAAGCACAGATTTTATCGCCTTCTGAAAAGCATATTTTTCCGTAACATTCATCGTTCCAAAAAGATTTACCTCAATGTCTTTTTGCGTTCCAGTCTGGATTCCAGCGTTGTTCACAAGAATTTCAATATCCTGCAAAGACGGCAAATCCTCTTTTCTAGAAATATCCGCCACAAAATGCGTATAATTTTTCGCCTCAGAAAAAGTTCCGCCTATTGAATCAGACTTTACATCAATTCCAAAAA
>CAVGBY010000040.1:13699-16041 GCA_963627355.1 uncultured Prevotella sp.
TTCCGATTCCGCCAGAAGTTCCAGTTATTAAAATTCTCATTCTGATTTTGCCTTCAGATATTCAAAATATTCTTTTCCGACATTTTCTGCTTCCCATTTTTTTACAACTTTATACCCGATTCCGCTAAAAAAAACTTCCGCAAAAAGCTCAAAGGCCGCGCCAATCAGCGAGCACACAAAAACCTGCGTCCATGTCCAGCCAAAAAAGATTTTAGAGACAACCGTGGCAAAAATAAAATTGTCAACAAACTGCCCGATCATCGTTGAAAAATAAGAGCGGAGCGCAAATTCAAAAAATCCGTCAGACTTAACCGCGCGTCCAACCGCAGAATTTAAAAGAGCATTTACAATAGAAGAAACCGTAAACGCAAGCGCGGACCCAAGAACAACATACCAGGAACCGCCAAAAGTAGCGTTCAAGGCATTGTTCACCTCTATATTTTCTGTTGTGTAAAATTCTCCCCACATTCCCGGGGCTTTGCTGAGCAATGCAAAAATTCCGCATACGGAAAGATTTACCAGAAGCGCGGCAATGGAAACCTCAATGCTGGCCTTTGCTCCCCACCTTTTGCAGATTATGTCCATGCACAAAAACATAATCCAGCTAAAGGCAAAACCGCAATCCAGGACAACATACTTAAAATTGATAAGTTCCTTGTTCGCCAGAAGATTTGCGCACACAACAGAAAGGAAAAAAATTGAAACGGTAAGCGAGGGGATGCTTCTAAGCAAAAGTGAAACGCCCTTCAACTCATTTTTGATAAGACTGTGAAAATTTTTCATTTCACACCTCCTTAAGGATTTTAATTTTTTACGCGCAGGAGTTTTTGAGGAATCATAAACTGCGCGGACAGAGCAAAATATATCAGTTATTCTTATTTGTGTCGAATGAAAAAATTCTTGCGACAGAAAGCAAATTCACTAAATTCAAATTTAGCAAATTTAAGACTGTAAAAAAAATGATACATAATATTAACAAATTCAGAGCAAATTTATTTATATCAATATGTATACTTTTTTATAACAAAATACTAGTTTTCTCCATTTAATTACTAGCACTCTCCATAAAAACCTAGGAAATTCCAACAAGGCTCAAAACTTACTAGCAAACTCCAAGAAACGGAATCTTGAGCAAGTTACTAGTTCTTTCCATACAATTACACAAAAAATGGAATTTGCTAGTAACTTGCTCTCCCCTGCTCTACTTTAAAAAAATATAGCGGGAACACTAAAATATTCCCGCTATACGCAACAGAATTCATTCTGGCAAGTCTTTTTATAAGTTTTGAGTTTTTTGTCTAATTTTCAAGAACAAATTCTCTCTGAAGATTTACGGCCTTTTTGGCATTTGCTAGTTTTTTGCCGGATTTCTTCTGCTCTTTCAGGTCATTCAAAGCCATCTCGCAAAGAAGTTTTAGCTGCCTTAATTCAGAGCCATCTGTTGAATCACTAGCAGTTTCCAAATCAACCTTGACCACCGCGTTTTCTTTTTCCAGCAACGAAAGATAAAGGTCTGCATTCTGGCAAACAAGAGTCCTGTCCGCCTGCTCCTCAATAAGATTTAGGTACACAGAAACCTTGTCATAGTCCGTCACTCCGGCTTCTGTCCGCATTATTGTAAATCGGACTCCCGTGTGTTTTTTTCCAGTCTTCTGCCAATCCTGTTTTACAACTTTCATTGAGGTAATTTTTTCGTTCAATTCCTTGATTGGCTCGGTTATTACAAATTTCTTAAAGTTGTCTGTCCGGTTCTGGTATATCTCATCAAGCTGAAAAAGATTCTTTATCTCATCAAATGAAAGGGAGCATGTCCACGTGTTCTTTGGATTTCCATTTTTTCCGGCAAAACCTTTGTACTGCTCAAAAATATCGTAATACCTCATTGCATAAGTTGAACGAAGTTTTCCGTATTCAAGAAAATTTATCTTGTGGTGTCCAGCCTGCTGCTCCAGAAAGTTGTTGATAATCGGATTGAATACAAACCTTAGAATTTTATTTGTCTTGTCAATCTGAATCAGCGAAAAGAGAGGAATGAAATTCTGAAGGTCATCTGTATGAAAATTTATGACAAAATGAACACACTCATCCGCACATTCGGCGATACGCTCTATGCTTGTTCCACCGATTGAAATTCCCATCGACTTAAAAAAATCATTGAACGAGAATTTTGCCTCATAATAATTTGTTTCACCCAAAATTGTTTTCTGCATATTGTTGACGGCCATTGCCATTGAGATCAGTTTTTTTCCCATTGCAGAAATTTTGTAGTAAGCTTTGCTCATCGCATTTTTTTGAATCAAATACGATGGTTTTGTTGATTCATCGCCTGTAAGAACTAAATC
>CAVGBY010000041.1:0-6118 GCA_963627355.1 uncultured Prevotella sp.
CTTTGCAACTGGGGCGTTCCAGTCTTTGTGATGATTACAGGCTCGCTTTTGGTCAGTCCGAAAAAAGAACTTTCCATAAATAAACTTTTGTTCAAATACATAAAACGTTTCGTTCTGGTGATTATAGTTTTTGGAACGCTCTATTCTCTTATGGAAATTGTTTTTACAGAAAAGACTTTTAAATTTTCGATTTTAGTTGAAGCGATTTTAAACACCGCAAAGGGAAAATCTTGGGACCATATGTGGTATATTTATATGACGGTCGGTCTTTACGCACTTCTGCCATTTCTCAGGGGTTTTGCGGGTGCAGTTGAATTGCAAAAAATTCAAGATGAACAAAAAGCAAAAAGGATTCTGCTTTATACTCTTGCCGTTATGTTTATTATTTCCAGCGTTGTTCCGTATATTTCTTTTTTTGTTGAAGTAAAAAATGATTTGCCACAAATTTCTATTTATATTTTTTATCTTCTACTCGGCTATGCTGTTGAAAAATGGAATTTTAAATTGAAGAATAAAATTGCCGTTCTTTTAATTGTTATTTTTGTTTTGTATACAGGGCTGATTCAATTGTATCCAAAAGTTGTAATGCGGGATAATACGTTTATGTTGACTCTTGGAAATGAGTCTCCGTTTGTGGTGCTTGCGGCATTTTCTGTCTTTTCTCTTTGCAAAAATCTGTGTGGGGAAAAGCCTGAAAATAACGTGACAAAATTTTTATCTCCGCTTACATTCGGAATTTATTTGATTCATCCGGTCAGCGTTAATTTGTGCTACAAAGTTTTAAAACTTACGCCGGAAAATCTTCCGTTTTGTGTTTCTTTATGTTCAACTCTTGGTATTACAATATTTTTTAGCATTGCTGGAACATTGATTTTACGAAAAATTCCAGTTATAAGAAAAATTCTGTAACGGATTTGAATTATAATATGCGCTTAAATGCTCCAATTCAGGGTCAAGAATAAACTGTACCAGGAATATCAAGGTGGAACTTTTTTAAGTTTGTCCGGATGATTTCCGCAATCTTTTTATCGTCAGCCGGTTCAAGTTTCCTATATTTAAATGTTTCTTTTTCAGTTATTTTATTTTTCCTATCCGCTCTAAATAATCAGTCTTGTCTTTGCCGGTAATTTCGCGGATGACTTTACACGGATTCCCTGCGGCTATAACATTCGCCGGAATGTTTTTTGTAACAATGCTTCCAGTCCCGATAATTGTGTTGTCTCCGATTGATACGCCTGGAAGAACTTTTACATCTCCGCCAAGCCACACGTTTTTTCCGATGTGAATGGGTTTTCCGTAGCATCCGCCGTTTATTCTTTCCGTTGCATTCGTAGAATGATTTGCCGCATAAAGCCCGATATTCGGACCAAGCAACGAATGGGAGCCGATTGTAACTTCCGAGCAGTCAAGAATCACACAGCCAAAATTGATATAAACGTCGTCTTCAATGGTTATGTTTTTGCCAAATTCGCATTTAAAATCCGGTTCAATCCATACATTCTTTCCGACATTTTTAAAAAGTTGCCGCATAATTTGCGTCCGCAGTTCAATTTCGTCATCATCAGTCTTGTTGTATGCCCTGAACAACTTTTTTGCCGCAACCCTGCGTTCAAACAAATCTGCGTCAAAATCATTGTATATCAGTCCGTTTTGCAACCGTTCCCATTCAGTCATTTTTAGCGTTTCCATATTTTCAGCATATTCTTAAAACTGGATTTTTGCTACAGCGGAATGAAAAATAAAACCATGAAAAAGAAACTTTCTTCCTACATTCCGCCTAAAACGCCTAGGATAATTCCGCCGATGACGAGTGAGCCGATTTGGCCGGAAACGTTTGCGCTTACTGCGTGCATAAGGATAAAATTCTGGTCATCTTCTTCCAGGGCAAGTTTTTGGACTACGCGGCTTGCCATTGGAAATGCGGAGATTCCGCACGCGCCTATCATTGGGTTCAGTTTGTTGCCTTTTTTGCGGAACAGGTTCAGAAGTTTTGCGAAAAGTATTCCGCAGGCAGTGTCGCCGACAAACGCAATCAGGCCTAAAAGCATAATAATGAGCGTCTGGGGAGTTAAAAAATTCTGGGCTGTCATGCTTGCGCCTACGCTGATTCCCAAAAGCAAGGTTACAATGTTTGAAAGTTCGTTCTGGGCTGCAACGGAAAGTTTTTCAAGAACTCCACATTCGCGGATTAAATTTCCGAACATCAAAAAGCCGATTAAAGCGGCCGCATCTGGAATCAGGATGCTGACTACAACTGTTACTGCAATCGGAAAAACAATCATTGCCCACTGCGGAATTTTTTTGTCTTTCGCCTGGATTCTTATTGTTCTTTCTTTTTTTGTTGTTAAAAGTTTAATTACAGGTGGCATGATAATTGGAACAAGGCTCATGTAAGAGTAGGCTACAACTGTAATTTGGCCAAGAAGATTTTTTGCAAAGCGGCTGGCAACTACAATGGCAGTAGGTCCGTCCGCCGCCCCGATAACGCCAATGCTAAGCGCTTCGTTTATGCTGAATCCAAATCCATAGTAAGCGACTGCCGCCGCAATAAAAATTCCAGAATGTGCCACAAGTCCGAAAATCAAAAGCCAAGGTCGCTCAAGAAGCGGGCGGAAGTCAATCATTGCGCCGACACCAATAAAAATCAGCAGGGGAAAAAGTTCCGTCATAATTCCGCAGTCAAAAAGAATCTGCAGCGCCCCCGGGTGTTCCGCTGTTCCAAGCACAACTGCCAGAGGAAGGTTCACAAGAATTGCACCAAAACCAATCGGTAAAAGCAGCATAGGCTCGTATTTTTTGTAAACCGCAAGAAAAATAAGAAGAGCTCCCACCGCAATCATCGCGAAATTCTGCCATGTCATTGAGCCGATTCCGCCCGTAAAATAATTTAAAATTTGTTCCATATCTAAACCTCCATCTGCAAGAGCCTCGAACGTAAAAAAAAGACCTCTTGCCCGGTCACCCTGAAATTAACAGGATAATCAGGCAAAAGGTCTTGTTTCTTCGGATTTCGCCGAAGCCTTAGAACCAGACTCAAAGAGCCGGCTGTTGATTCTTAAGGAAGTAACTACTCCCCCTTTGCTTTCCTTTAGTATGAATGGAAAAATGGGAATTTGTCAATAAGAGAAAAGCCACGATAAACCCAATAAAACCCATATCATCAATAATTTGACAATCGGCAGAAATATTGTATGCTTATAAATAGAGGACGCACGTTCTTTCATTCTATTTTTGGGGGATTTTATGCCCGACGGGTCGATACCCTTACTTATTTCAATTTTTATTTTGATTGCCTTTTCCGCTTTTTTTTCTGCGACGGAAACAGCGTACACCAGCACAAGCAGAATCCGGTTAAAGTCGCTTGCTTCCGGTGGCAACAGGCGGGCTGCAAAAGTTCTTTTCCTTTGTGAAAATTCTTACGACAAGCTTTTAAGCACAATCCTGATTGGCAACAACATTGTAAATCTTTCAGCGTCAACAATAAGCGCTCTTCTTTTTGCAAAAATTCTTTACGGAAGCCATTTAAATTCATCTGTCATTTCAACTGCGGTAATTACAGTTGTTGTTCTGATTTTTGGCGAGATTACACCAAAGTACATTGGTAAATTCTGCGCGGAAAAGTTTGCAATGGCCGTTTATCCTTTTATTTCTGTGCTGATTTTTATTTTTTATCCGCTGAACATTATTTTTTCAGCATGGAAAAAGTTGATTGTAAAAATATTCCGTTTTAAGGCAGAGGACGTGATTACCGAGGAGGAGATAATCACTATGGTCGAGGAGGCCGAAGAGGATGGTACGATAAAAAAAGAGGAGACGAACCTTATCCGCTCGGTGATTGAATTTGATGACCTTGACGCAAAAGACATTCTTGTACCGCGTGTGAACATCTGTGCTGTTGAAGAAAGTTGCACGCCGGAAGAAATTGGCCGAAAGTTTGAGGAAAGCGGATTTTCAAGACTTCCAGTTTATAGCGGTGACATAGATTCGATTACAGGAATAATACACGAGAAGGATTTTTTTAGAGTGTTCCAGACGAACATGAAAAACGGTACAAAAAATGATTCAAATTTTCTAAAATCAATTATGCAGAAGCCATTTTTTGCTGTTGAAACCACAAAAATCTCTCTTCTTTTAAGAAAAATGCAAAAAGAGCGAAGCCATATGGCCATTGTGATTGACGAGTACGGCGGAACTTTGGGGCTTGTTACAATGGAAGATATTCTTGAAGAGCTTGTGGGCGAAATTTACGATGAGCATGACAATGACTGCAATGCTGACTATATAGAACCTTGCGGAGAAAATTCTTTTATCGTAAGTGGCGAAACGCCTGTTGGCAAAATGATGAAATACTTTGACCTTGACGAAGACGAAACGACCGACTCAAACACGGTGAGCGGCTGGATAACAGAAAAACTAGGCGACTTTCCGGAAGAAGGAAGAAAAATGAACTATCAGGGCAAGATTGAAATTGAAGTCCTAAAGACGGACAAGAACACAATCCGCAGTATGAAAGTTGTAAGGCTGTAGGATTCCATAGCGGTTTACAAGACATTCCAAAAACTTTGAACAAATTTTTCTTTCCAGCCGTCGTTGTCGTTTCCGGCAAGATGTTCGCCTTTAGGCTCTATAAAAATCTGAAAATATGCGTTTCCATCATTTTTGGTTTTTAAAAGCAGCAGAAAATCCGGGGCGAATCCCTGTCCGTCATCAAAAGAGAAAATTTTATAAACTTCCTCATTTCTTAAAAGGCAGATTTTTTCGTACTTTTTCTTTAAATTTCCAAGGCTTGATTTTATAAATTCAATCAGATTGCGTTCTTCGCTTGTTCCCCAAAAATTATCCAGGGCATATCTTTCGCACGAGGAGGAACAGATTTCTTTTTCAAGATTTTTATTTTCTTTTGTGTCTTCTTTTGTTTCGTCAATATTTATAAGTTTTTCTTTTTCCCCAGTCAAAGCATGAGGCAAACGGCACAAGGCTAAATTCTGTTCCCTTAAAAGGTCTGTCATAACTTTCTAGTTGAATCTGGCAATAATCAAAAAAATCATCTGCGCTTTTTACAGAAAAACGTCTACGCAAATTTTCAAAATTAAAATAGGAAGAAGGCGTTGAATTCAGAATGTGCAGTGCCTTTTTGTAAATGTGGGCATAATCTTCCGGAAGTGTTTTTAGCCTGCGGTCGGGATTTTCAATTTTTTTATTCACAAAAAGATAAAGTTTTTCAAGTTCTTTTTTTATTTCATCTTTTACGCGGAAAACTTTTTGAGTTCTGGTTTCTGTGATAATTCCGGTCCGCTTTAATTCTGCGGAAAGTTCGCTTATGTATTTTACGTCGTCATCGCTGTAAAAGTAAAATTCTTCCAGGATTCTAAGGGCGTTCTGCAAATCGTTGTCAAATTTGCGGGAATTTTTTGAGTTGCCCTTGTATTCAAAAGGAAAATACCGCACGCCACGGCCAATCAGCTGAACTTCGCTTGTTGTGCTGCTTCCGGCTTTTTTAGATTTAAAGTCAGTGTCGCGCCCGGAATAAAGACGCACTATGTCATAAAGATTTAAGACATCCCAGCCTTCTGTAAGACGCTGAACCGTAAAAATTGCCCGGATGTGGTTTGAAGAATCTTCAAGGCAGTTTAAAAGTCTGTCTGTTTCGCCGTCTGTTTTTTCTTTTTGAGTTTTGTTTGTCCTGCTGTTTGTGATGATTACATTCCGCTCGCCAAAATTTTCTTTTATGTAAGAGGCAACTGTTGAATAAGAAAATCCATTTTCCTTAATGTAGCAGTCTATGCGGTCAAAAATCTTTTCGTCGGCACTATAGGCATCTGTAAGACCGGTTTCTAAAACCTGATTTTGTTCAGAATCTTTTTGAAAAGAGTTTTTTAAGGTTGAAGAAGCAATTTTTTTTATAAAATCAAAGTCTCCGGAAGTTACATTTTTGCACAGCTCAAGAAAATTTGCGTAATCCGCCCATGAATCATCAATCGTTTTGCTGCGGAACAAAATTACCGGCTTAAAATTTGCGATTGAGTATTTTGCCGCAAGCGAATATCTGTACCAGTTTAGCAAAAGCGCCTGCAAAATCCGCTCTTTTTTTTCAAGATTGGAACGGACAAGACGGATA
>CAVGBY010000041.1:6128-6636 GCA_963627355.1 uncultured Prevotella sp.
AGACGGATATGTTTTGTAAAGCCAGCCTCCACAAATTCTTTTAACCCGAATTTTATAATTATTTTGTCTTCATATTTTTTTTGGACTTCTGCATTTTCAGGAACTGTCGCCGTAAACTCTAAAAGGACATTTTTATTTTCTTCGTTTTGTTTTCCGCCTTTGTTCAAAATGTGGTGGCAAACGGTATTTTCCCAGGAACGCTCAATATCTTCTTCTGCAACGCTTTCGATGTAGTCCATCTGCTCCACGCCGATATACTGGCGGTTCATCTTATGTGCGACTGCGGCGGTTGTTCCAGAGCCGAGGTGATAGTCAAGGACGATGTCGGAAGGTGAAGTGGAGATTTGAAGAATTCGTTTTATAAATAATTCTGGTTTAGGAGTCGAAAAAACAATACTTCCAAAAAGAACTTTTATTTCATCAGCAGCATTTGCGGCGTTTGAAGAATCTTCAATATTATCCCAAATAGATTCGACAACTTGTCCTTGATTTTCAGTTAAAAATAATT
>CAVGBY010000041.1:6646-15974 GCA_963627355.1 uncultured Prevotella sp.
ATTATCGCCCTTTACAATAAGACGATTTTCTGCGTCCATTTTTTCAAGATTTGTTTTGCTAAATAACCATAAACGCTTAGAAAAATATTTTCCATCTTTAGTTGTAAAATCATATTCTACACCACCTTGAGTTCCTCTTGCCCAACGGGCAGAATTGTCTCTTCCTCTTTTTCTTTTCCAAACGACACAACCAATAAAATTCTCTCTCTCAAAAATTTCATCCATCAAAACTTTTAAATAAGCCTGCTCATTGTCATCACACTGAACAAAAATCACTCCATCTTCCCTTAAAAGTTCTCTTGCAACTTCCAGCCGATTTTTCATAAATGTAAGCCAGCTTGAATGATTAAAATTGTCGTTATAGGCAAAACCGTCGTTTCCCGTGTTGTAGGGCGGGTCAATATAAATCAGCTTGATTTTTTCGGCAAATTCCTTTTTCAGCGAATGAAGGGCAAGCAGGTTGTTTCCTTTTATAATCAGGTTGTCTGTTATTGTGTCGTCGCTTAGTCCGCGTTTTCTGTTTATTTCTGCGTTGCGGATAAGGTGAGTGGTTTCGGCAGGGGTAATCGCCGCACTGGTCATTTTGTCTGTTCCGTTTGAATTGCGTTCGTACCGTTTTACGTTGCAAAATGCCTTAGGTGCAAAAAGATTGTCAATTTCGTCGTGGGCAAGAGTTTCGTTGTAAAAAACTTCGCGGCGTTTTGCCTTTTTTTCTATAAAATCATCTGTTTTTTCATCCCATTCAAAATATTCGTCAAGACCGTCTTCTTTTGTCTGCCCGCCTTCTAAGACACAGTCCTTGAACGGAAAGTTAAGCACAACTTCGCTTCTGTCAGTCAAAGCCGTGTCGCCAAAATAAAGCCCGATTTTTTTCCGCTGAACTTTGAATAGGAATTGCAGACGCTGGAATATTCCAAAATTTCCTTGAATTTGGCAGTTTCAAAAACATATGAATCCAAAATTTTCTTAAAAAACGCTTTTTTAATTGAAGGATCTTTTATAAGCACTTCAAGAAGTTTTTCGCTCCCTTTTTCCGCCTCTTCTTTTATTACATTAAGTTTAAGTTCACCGGAATCTGTTACAAAATCCGGAACTTTCTGCAGGATATTTTGAATTTTTGATTTTAACTCGTTTGTTTCAGGGGAATCGTAGAATGGCATTTTGTGCTCCGAAAAAATCCGTCTATCTGACGGTGTCGTTACTCTAATTGTCGGAGAATATATAACCAATGATTATATTAAAATAATTTTTAGACACTATAATATAACTTTTAGATTGTTATAAAACTCGATTTTTAACTCTTTACTTCTAAACAGAATGAGGTAAGAATGAATTTTGAAGAATTTAAACAGATTTATGCTGATAATATAAAATCGAGGCGAAATCAGCTTGGGTTAAAACAGGACAAACTTGCAGAAAAAATCAATTTATCAGAAAAATACATCAGTGATTTGGAAACAGGCAGAAGGATTGGTTCTTTTGAAACCCTAGTTTCCATCGCCAATGCCCTGGAGGTTGAACCGTATGAACTTTTGCTCCCGGCAAAAACCGCCGTTTCCTACGACACAAAACGCACCCAGGAGCTTATGAAACGCCTGCGTTCAAATTTCAGCGAGCTTGTTGACACAATGGAAGAATTTTTAAGGAAGTAAAATCTTGTAAACAAGAGATGCCGAACCAAGTTCAGCATTTCCTGTTTACAGTTTTTTTGGATTAATCTTGGTTTTCCTCCTGCAGCCTCCTAAGTTTTTTCCAGCTGAAAAATCCGTACAGGTCGTTTACCAGGAAAACCGCAAAGTTAAAAATCATCGGAACATAAACAGGATTTTCAAGGCTCGCCATAATCCACATTATAATCAGAACGATGTCGTTTGCGGCGTAGGCAAGGGCATAGTAAGGAACACGCATAATTGTAAGGACGCTAGCCATCATGCTTGTAAAAACAGAAACAGTGCTGATTTCAAGATTCGCCGTGTTCAGTTTTTTCAGGATAAAATAAAAAATGAATGCCGCGGCGGTGCTTGCAAGAATTGCCACTGCGGATTTTTTTGGAGTAAGGTGAGCCATCCTAACTTCGGTCTTTCCTTTTTTTGACGGATTTTTTAGCCACACAATCGCCGCAAAAAGGTCGCTCGGGAACGTCATTCCCATGTAAGTTATCGCCTCGCCGTAATATTTGAACCCCAGCGAGACAAGCGCGTAAAGAACGCAGAAAACCAGCTGAATAAACTGCCCGGAAACGTGTCCTTTTGCGGTAAAAAGAAGCGACGTTATGCCTACAAGAGTTGCAATCAGTGTAAGCGGATTTTTTTGCGGAACAAGACAGAACAGAACCGTAACACAAACTGCAGAAGCCGCCCAGAGAATCTTTTCAGCCACGGAAAGTTCTGGAACAATCAGATTTTTTTTCATAAAAACTCCTATAAAAAGTCATTAATGCAAAAAAAAAGCATTCGCAAAAGAATATCTGCATGGATTTCTCCAGACCTACCGATATTCCCTTGTGAATGCTCTTTTCCACCACATCGTTATAAAACGACTGCGCCGCCAAAAGGCTCAATAGCATTTCTTCTGCCCGGTGGCAGAAAATTAAAATTTTATAGAACTATACTTTGAGAGATTTTTTTTGTCAAGCAAGGATTTTTTCAGATTTTTTTCAGTTATTTTAGATGACATTTTACATCCTCTGTAAATCAGCGTGAGTTCCGGTTCTTGAAAGCGTAAGAATCAGCTCTGTCTTGTTCTTTATGTAGACCAGAATCCAGTCCGGCTGAATGTGCAGTTCCCTGAATTTTTTTAGCTTTCCTTTTAACTGATGGTCGCAGTATTTTTCTGGGAGGGTTGCGTCGGAAAGCAAAAGT
Organism: uncultured Prevotella sp.; assembly: GCA_963627355.1. GTDB lineage: Bacteria > Spirochaetota > Spirochaetia > Treponematales > Treponemataceae > Treponema_D. The sequence goes on from CAVGBY010000041.1 coordinate 9,508, forward strand.
TCTACAACTTTATCAAGGATACTTATGTCATAATTCCGCCGCTTGATGAGTTTATAGTCTTTTTTAAATGAATTTGCCAAAACAAGTTTATATTTTTTCATGCTTTGTATTCCGGGGCTTCTTCTGCAACGGATAAATCTAAATCTGCCATTGCTTCTTTGAAGGAATCATATCTTTTTGCCTTGATTTTTCCTTTGCTTATGTCCAGCGCTTCCTTGCAGGCCGCGAGCGTTTCTTCGTTGTATTCTTCTTCTGCCTTGATTTTAAAAGGAATTGTCCGTGTCCGGTTTACTGCCTTGATGAAAATATTGATTGCGGTGGAAATGTTCATTCCCATTTTTGAGCAGATTGAAGTAAAAGTTTCCTTGTCGCTCTGTTCTACATTTACCGTAATTGCCGCCATTTTTGTCCTCTATATATTGTATTTTATTAATAATATAATATTTTATACCAATAACGTAACATACTAGCAATATAAAAACAAGCACAATTTGTATAAAATTTGAAATTTCTACTCATTCCATTTCTTTTTAAAATATATTGACATATAGAGATGAAAAAAATAATATAGTTAGCGATAGTTAACTTTTAAAAGTTATTTTCAATGCCAAATTATCATTAGGTGTAGGAGAACGACCATAATGCCATTGTTATTTGCTTCGATTGGAGATGAACTTTCTATCACTTCTATAAGTGGGACTCAGGCGTCAAGGCAGCATTTGTCAGACATGGGTTTTTCTGAAGGTTCAAAGATTGTTGTAATTCAAAAAATCTCGACTGGTTTAATTGTAAAAGTCAAAGAATCTCGTATTGCCATAGATAAAAGCATGGCATCAAAAATTCAAGTTGCATAGGGTTTAATTAATAATCTAGGAGATAAACAAATATGGGCACATTAAGAGATGCAAGTGTGAACTCCACTGTAACAGTTACAAAGCTGAACGGTGAAGGTGCGCTAAAAAGACGTCTTATGGACATGGGCTTTACAAAGGGCTGCAAGGTTTTTGTAAGAAAAGTTGCGCCTCTTGGAGATCCTGTGGAAGTTACAATCCGCGGATATGAACTTTCTGTACGCAAAACAGATGCAGAAAACATTGAAGTTGAGTAATCGAAAAAGAGGAATATTGAAATGAGTACAAAAATTGCTCTGGCAGGAAATCCAAACTGCGGAAAAACAACAATGTTCAACTCGCTTACAGGAACAGTTCAGTATGTAGGAAACTGGCCTGGAGTAACAGTTGAAAAAAAAGAAGGAAAAGTAAAGGGAAACAAAGATTTAATAGTTACTGACCTTCCGGGAATTTATTCACTTTCTCCGTATACAAACGAAGAAGTTGTTTCTCGTGATTATCTTGCATCAAATGAACCTTCTGCTGTAATTGATATTGTTGATGCTACAAACATTGAACGAAACTTGTATCTTACAACTCAGATTCTTGAGCTTGGAAAACCGGTTGTGGTTGCATTGAACATGGTTGATGCCCTTAAAAAATCTGGTGACAAGATTGATACTAAAAAACTTGCGGAAAAACTTGGATGCAAAGTTGTGGAGACAGTTGCCCTGCACGGAAAAGGTGTAAAAGAGGTTGCAGATGCCGCGGCTCAGGCTGCAAAGGAAAATGCAAAAGTTCCTGCTGTTTGTTTTGCTTCTGATGTTGAAAAAGCAATCAGCGAAGTTGAATCAGTTCTTCCTTCATCTGTAGAAAATGCGACACGCCGCTGGACAGCGATTAAGGTTTTGGAACGCGACAGTGTCATCCTTGAAAAACTTGGTTTGGATGCGGCCGCAAAAGCAAAGGCTGAAGAAATTACAAAATCTTTGGAAAAATCGCACGATGATGACATTGAGTCAATCATTACAAATGAGCGGTATAATTACATCACATCAATTCTTGACGGGGTTCTTGTAAAATCTGGAAAGACAATGACAACTTCTGACAAGATTGACCGCGTTGTTACAAACCGAATTTTGGGTATTCCGATTTTCCTTGCTGTAATGTGGTTCGTTTACTGGGTTGCAGTTTCTACAGTTGGAACTATGGGAACAGACTGGGCAAACGATGTTCTGTTCGGTGAATGGATTCAGGGCGGAGCAGAAACTTTGCTCAACAATGCCGGCGCGAATCCAATTCTTACAGACTGTATCGTAAACGGAATTTTAGGCGGACTTGGCGCTGTCTTGGGATTTGTTCCTCAGATGGCTGTTCTGTTCATTCTTCTTTCTATTCTGGAAGACGTTGGATATATGGTTCGTATCGCATTCGTTATGGATCGTGTTTTTAGAAAATTCGGTCTTTCCGGAAAATCGTTTATTCCGCTTTTAATCAGTTCTGGTTGTGGTATTCCTGGAATCATGGCAAGCCGTACAATTGAAAACGAAAACGACCGCCGTATGACAATTATGACAACAACTTGGATTCCTTGCGGTGCAAAGCTTCCTGTAATTGCTATGATGGCCGGAATCTTGGCTCAGCGTCTTGGCGGAAGCGGTTCTTGGGTTGCTTCTTCTATGTATGCAATCGGAATTGCAAGTGTTCTTGTTGCCGCTGTAATTCTTAAGAAGACAAAATATTTCCACGGGCCTGCGGCTCCTTTTATCATGGAACTTCCGCAGTACCATATTCCGCAGCTTAAGACAGTTCTTTTGCACACTTGGGAACGTTTGTGGTCATTCATCAAAAAAGCCGGAACAATATTGTTCCTTGCGTGTCTTGTTATGTGGTTCCTTTCTAGCTACGGCTGGTCTGTAAAAGAGGCTGATGAGGTTGCGGAAGAAACGCCGGTAGAGGCAACAGCAGAAAATTCAACTGAAACAGTTGCTCCTGCTGAAGAAAAGGCGACATTCGGTCTTGTGGAAGATTCAAATGATTCAGTTATGGCTAAAGTTGGTGGTGCAATCCGCTATATCTTTATTCCGCTTGGATTTGGCGGTGAAGACGGTGGCTGGCAGTGCGCCGCGTCTGTAATTTCTGGATTCTCTGCAAAAGAGGGAATTGTTTCTACGATGGGTGTTCTTGCAGGTGCAAGCGATGAAGATACAGAGGCTCTTGCAGGTGCCGGAAGCGTTGCGGATATTGGACTTGACGAAGATGACAGTGCTGTGGCTGAAGAAAATGCTGTTGCAGTAGAAGGTGACGAGGCTTCTGAAGAAGAGGAAGAGGCGGAAGGAAACGCAAGAAATGCGCTTGACGCAATTGCAAAATGGTTCCCTACAGGACTTGTTGCATTCTGTTTCTTGATTTTCAACCTTTTGAACTCGCCTTGTCTGGCTGCTATTTCAACAATGGCAAATGAGCTTCACAACAGAAAATGGTTCTGGTTTGCAATTTTGTTCCAGAATGCATTTGCGTATATCATCACAATGATTGTATATCAGTTGGGTTCTCTGTTCTCTGGTCAGTCTTTCGGAAACGGATATTCAGTTGTCGGCTTGATATTTGCGTTCATCTTCCTTGCAGGAATTTTGTTTGGATTATTCAGAAAAAATCCTTATGCAGAGATGGATTCAAAAAAATCAGTTAATGCATAGATATAAAAACTTTCATACTAGAATTGGCGATTGATTTTGGAGGGCACAGTGCAAGCGTACTGTGTCCTTTGTTTAAACAACGCTTGTTGGAGATTTTATATGGTTGCAAATATTATTGTTGTTGCGATTATTGTTTTTTGGGCTGGTTTTGTGGTTCTTTCAATTTTAAGAAAGAAAAGAAGAGAACATAAAAACGGAATTCCGTCCGGCTGCTATTCCTGCAAGTCTTTTCAGAGCGGAATGTGTAAATTGCACTGCGAGGAACGTAAATGATTGTGAATATTGTTATTGTTGCGGTTTTGGCGCTTATGGCGCTTGGCGGAGTAAGAACACTGATAAAAAATATTCATGGGGAAAATTGCTGCAGTGGGGGAAAATCAGAAATTCCTGTAAAACCTGCGGATAAGAATAAAAAAAATTATCCCTATAAATGCACCATTATAATAGAAGGAATTAAGTGCATTAACTGCGCAAAGCGGATTCAGAACAAGTTGAACAGTACCGGAATGTGGGCAAAAGTGAATTTCAAAAAGAATTCCGCAGAAGTTTTGTTCAAGGAAAAAGATTCAAAAGAATTAATAAAAAAGACGATTTCTGATGCTGGCTATAAAGTTGTGGATTATAAGGAAGAATAAAAATTATTTTCTGAACAAATCTGAATGAGTTCCTGTCCGGGAAAGTTCAAGAATCAGCACATCATCTTTTATCTGGTAAATCAGCAGCCAGTCTGGTTTTATGTGACATTCCCTATGATTTTTCCAGTTTCCTTCAAGCTCGTGGTCGCAGTATTTTTCGTCTAGGGGGAGTCCGTTTGCGAGTTTTCCGACGATTTCTGCAAAAAGGTTCAGGTCATAATGCCGTTTTTCAACTTTTTTCATGTCTTTTTTCATTGCAGATGTGAATCTTACTTCATATTTTGTTTTTTCTTTTGAAAATTCCATTACTTTAACAAAGCCTCCATTAAATCGTGAACATTGTTATATCCTTTTACATTCGGATCGTTTGCAATTCTGTCGCCTTCTTTCATTGCTTTGATTGTCTTGCGGTTCGGGCGATCAACGGCGATGTCAAAAGGTATGCGTCCTTCGCGGAGAACTTGTTTTGTAAACACATTGTAAAGCCCGGAAACTGTCATTCCGACCTGCTCGCAGAATGAAGAAATGGCTCTTTTGTCCTGGTCATCTAAAGTGATTGTTAAGTTTGCCATAATATCCTCCAAAATACATACATAAAAAAATATTAAACTTGTGTAAATTGAGTGTTATACAATTGAATATATGTGAATTTTGTGTGTTTTTCAAGTGAAAATTACAGGTTTTTTATTGTTTATCATTCGGTTTTGAGTAAATATAAGTGTCTTTCCAGATTGGTTTTGTCAGATTGAAATCTTTCCCTCTTTGATTAAATTCAGCATTGCCTGTGCGATTTTCGGGTCAAACTGAGAGCCTTTCCCTTTTTCTATCTCGCTGATGATTGTGTCTTTTGGAAGGTGCGGGCGGTAAGCACGGTCTGTTGCCATTGCGTCAAAAGAGTCTGCGACGCAAACGATTCTTGCTTCCAGAGGAATTTCTTCACCCTTAAGACCGTCCATATAGCCTTTTCCGTCGTATCGCTCGTGGTGGTGCAAAACAACGGAACGAACATTTTTTATTCCGGCGAAGTCTTTAAGAATGTCAGAACCGTAAGTTGTGTGTTTTTTCATTTCCGTCCATTCTTCATCAGAAAGTTTTGCCGATTTGCATAAAATCGCACGTGGGATAAGAACTTTTCCGATGTCGTGAAGAATTCCGCAGTTATAAATATTTTTCTGGAACTCCTTGTTGTATCCAAGTTCTTCCGCCAACATCCTTGAATAGGTTGCAACATTTATAGAATGTCGTTTTGTGTATGCATCGCGGGTATCAATAAAGCTTGCGCAAAGGTTCAGAAGTTCGGAAATTTCTTTTTCGGCTAGAATCTGCTGGTGCTTTGTTACAAAATAGTTTATGACCATTGAAATTGTAAGAAAAATTCCGACTATTGTGATTGCAACAAGCACTGTAAAAAACTTGTAGTTAAATGGTGAATTCTGAAGTTTTGCTTCCAGAGAAATCTGAGTTTCCGTTAAAAACTCCTGCGTGTACAGTACAAATCCTAGTTTGCATGACGTATATGGAAGAATTTCTTTATTTTTTGACTCTTCTGCGCCTGTGACAGTGATAATTTCGTTTTCTTTCTTGTAAAATCCGTTCCAGCTGCTGTCAATTTTTGTGTCTTCTGGAACTTTTAACTTTAACTTCCAGTCTTTGATTTTGCAAAAAGTCTTGTTCCGTATAAAAATATCATACTGCGCGCCGTGCCGGTTGTTTTCTAGTTCCCATGAATTTAAAACGCCATCGCTTCTAAGAGGAATCTGCATTTCAAAAACACATTCCGCTTTTTTGTCGGATTTTTCTGGTGAGAAAGAAGAGCCTTCTCTTGTAATTTTAACATCCTGAAAAAAATGATGCGTTATTTTATTTGTAAAACTGATATACGAAAAGAATGAAATTAAAATGACTGCGCAAGCGAGCGTAAAAATACTTGTGCAAAAAATCGCTTTTTTCTGCAAGACGAATTCCACAATTTTATTGTCGTCCATAAAAATCCTCTTGCAAAAAATTATACAGCAAAAATAAGAAATCGGCGAAAAATTCTCATTAAGAAAATCGGGTAGGGGGGGGCGGATGATTTTCGTTTCCGGGAATTTTATTTTTAAGATATAAAACCCCCGGAAGAAAACTTTATTCATTCAGTGAATTTTTTATTTCTAAGATTTCGCTTGTGTTAAGTTGTGTTGCTTTTGAGATTTGCTCGATGGTAAGCAGATTCATTTTTAGGAGTTCTTTTGTGGTCTCAATGGCTTTTTTCCGTTCGCCAGCCAAAAGTCCTTTTTGCATTCCTTCCTTTAAGCCGGCTC
>CAVGBY010000042.1:0-15265 GCA_963627355.1 uncultured Prevotella sp.
ATCTACAACAACTCAACAAAACTTTTATTCTGCCGCGATGCAGAAATTCAGGAATGAAAATGAAAAAAATCAACATAAAAAATATTCCGTTAAAATTCAAAATCATATTTTTCTGCGCAATTTTTCTTATCCTAATAATTTTAGGTCTTGTGACTGCAAAAAAACTGATGAACAAAAATGCGCTGGACTCAACATTTTATTCAGTCCGCAAAGAAACTCTGGAAAACTGCATAGAAATCGCGGGAACTGTTTCTGCCGCGGACGAGCAAAAACTTCAGGCTTTAAGTGACGGAACGGTAACAGGAGTTTTTGTAAAAGCTGGCGACAAAGTAAAAAAAGGCCAGATTCTGATTCAGCTTGACGACACAACCGAACAGTACAACCTTGCAAAACACGATTACGATATGCAAATCACAAAAGCAAACGGCTCTGAAAAAGAATACAAACTTATGCAGACCCAGCGGCTTTCCTTGCTTCAAAAAATTTCTGACCGTAAGATTGTCGCAACATTTGACGGGATCATTGCGGATTTTGATGTTTCAGTAAACGATTCGCTTGAGGCAAAAGATGCGGTCGGAACAATTGTAAACGTGGATTACCTTACCGCGGATGTTGAAATTCCAGAAACTGATGTTTCAAAACTTTCAGTCGGACAAAAAGTTGAATTTTCATTTCCGGCGTACAAACAGGATTCAATCTACGGCTACGTTGTAAGCTGGCCAGCAATCGGAGAGGTAACAACCCGCGGTGCGACAATCGTAAAGGCAAAAGTAAGAATTGACGAATACCCAAAAGAAATTCTGCCGAATTTTTCGTTCACAGGAAAAATCCAGATTACCGAGCCACAGGAAAATCTTATTGTTGAACGCTACGCAATAGCCTACGAGAACAAGAACGCCTATGTTGAGCTTTTTAGGACCGGCAAAAAAATCGATGTCCAGGTTCAGCCTTATGGAAAAGATTATGTAAAAATAACTTCCGGCTTAAACGGCGGCGAAATCTTAAAGGCGCAAAGTGTTCCAATGCAAAGCGGATGGAACAAACGCGGCGGCGGCGACAAAAATCCGGGCGCAGGCGGACCACCACCAGGAAGACCATAAGGATTAAAAAATGACAGAAAATATTATCCGAATGCAAAATGTCTCCAGAGTCTACAAAATGGGCGAAAACGAAATCCGCGCGCTTGATGATATAACCTTCAGCGTCAGGCAAGGAGAATTTCTTTCAATAATGGGACCTTCCGGCTCCGGAAAATCAACCTGCATGAATATGATTGGCTGCCTTGACCGCCCCACAAGCGGAATTGTGGAAATAAACGGAAAAGAAACCGCAAAAATGTCTGAAAAAGAACTTGCCGCGCTAAGAAACAAGACAATCGGATTTGTTTTTCAGCAATATCATCTTTTGGCAAACCTGAATATACTGGAAAACGTAATGCTTCCACTCCGCTACCAGAAAGTTGAAAAATCAGCACGGATAAAAAAAGCAAAAGATGCGCTGGAAAAAGTCGGGCTAAAGGAACGGTTTTTGCATCGGCCGAACGAACTTTCCGGCGGTCAAAAGCAAAGGGTTGCAATCGCAAGGGCAATTGTCACAGAACCGAATATTATCCTTGCGGATGAACCGACAGGCGCTTTGGACAGCAGCACAGGAAAAGCGATAATGAGACTTTTCCGGGAAATCAACAAGGATGGCACAACAATTGTCATTGTAACGCACGACATAAAGATTGGCGAAAGCGCAGAACGATGCATCAGAATTCTGGACGGAAAAATCCAGTCAGACACAACCAATGCAGATTTTGAAAAAAACTTTTCCGAGGTTTTCAATGCTTGAAGATTTTATTGACGCGCTGCAGAACTTCCGCAGAAGCAAAACAAGAACTTTTTTATCTCTTTTGGGTGTAATAATCGGGGTGGCCTCTGTAATTATAATCACCAGCATGGGAAGCGTTTCCACAAAGCAAATAAAAGACACGTTCGGTTCTTCCGGCCTGGACGTTGTAAGCGTAAGCAGCGGATTTATGCGAAGAAAACGCGACGCTGTAACAATAACTTTTGACGAATCTTTCCGCGAAAATTTATTTGAAAAAGTCGAAAAGATTAAAAAAATCTGGTACAAAAATGCCCTGAACGCAACAATCTCATATTCCACCACCAGCTCAACAGTTTCCTGCAATGCGGTAGAAGCCGGCTACCTTGAAATGTACGGACTTCAGCTTGAAAAAGGTCGTTACATCAGCGTAACAGACGACTACGAGGGATACCAAAAAATCATTTTAGGAAGCACAATCGCAGAGGCGCTTTTTCCGGACGGGGACGGAATCGGAAAATACGTTATCGTAACCTCAAACAAAATTTCCTTTAATTTTCAAGTTGTCGGAATTTTAAAGGAACAGAATTCCGGAATGGAAGACTCAACAAATTCAGCATATATTCCACGCGGATTTTATTCAAAAAAGATAAAACCCGATAACATTGCCGACACAATGATGATCCAGGCCGTTTCTGCGGATGCGGCGCAAAGTCTTGTAACAGCAATCGAAAACTACTGCAAGGAAACTACAGGAACAGAATATTCAGTAAACGTTTTTTCAATGCAGACAATGATTGAACAGATGAATTCCATAACAAAAACGCTAAGCCTTATGCTAAGCGCAATCGCCGCAATCTCACTCCTGGTAGGCGGAATCGGAATCATGAACATAATGATTGTTACAGTAACAGAACGAAAACAGGAAATCGGAATCAGAAAAGCCCTGGGAGCAACCCCGGCAGACATCCGCAGACAGTTTCTTGTGGAATCCGCATCCATAACATTAATCGGCGGAACTTTGGGAATTATCGCGGGTGTTGCAGTAAGCCTTGCGGTTGAATACGTAAAAAACACAGGATTTTCAATCAGCCCAAATGCCTGCATAATCAGCTTTGTTTTTTCAGTTGCAATCGGAATATTTTTCGGACTGAATCCGGCCGCCCGGGCAGCAAAACTAGATCCGGTTGTAGCCCTTGCCGGCGAATAATTTTCAGGTGCCAGCCATTGCCACAAACAGCAGAATCCACCATACAACAACACTCTTACGAATTGCGCTTACAGATGTCGCGGATAATACATTCCGCGCATTTTGGATTTTTTGCTGTACAGACGTATCTTCCATGCAAGATAAGCCAATGGTGCGCGTGTTCCATATATCCGTCAGGAATCCGCTCCACAAGACTTTTTTCCACCGCTTCCGGCGTATTTCCTTCCGCAAGCCCGATTTTAGGGCAAATCCGCAAAAGATGAGTATCAACCGGCATTGTATGCTTCTTAAAAATCACATTCAGAACGACATTCGCAGTCTTTCTTCCAACGCCCGGCAAACTCATCAAAGATTCCCTTGAATCTGGCACAACGCCACCAAAATCTTCCAGAAGTTTTTTGCTCAGCCCAAGAACATTTTTGCTTTTCGCATTGCTAAGCCCAATCGGTTTTATAACAGAGATAATCTGCTCCTGCGACAAAGCGCACATTTTTTCAGGAGTGTCCGCAAGCCTAAAAAGCGGCTCTGTAACCTTGTTCACACTTTTGTCCGTTGTCTGCGCCGAAAGAACAACCGCAACCAAAAGCGTATACGCAGAATAATAATTCAGTTCTGGTTTCGGCTCAGGATTTTCAGATTTAAAGCGTTCAAAAACAGTAATTATCTCTGATTCTGAAAGAAGCATTCTTCAATTTTATTTTATGGCAGCCTTCAAGGCTTCAACTTTATCAGTCTTTTCCCAAGGAAATTCGCTTCTTCCAAAATGACCGTAACTTGCAGTAGGCCGGTAAATCGGGCGGCGCAAATCTAAAGTCCTGCAGATTCCAGCCGGAGTGCAGTCAAATACAGTCTTTACGGCCGCCTCAATTTTTTCAACAGGAACTTTTTCAGTTCCAAATGTGTCAACAAGAATAGAAACCGGGAACGGAACGCCTATCGCATAAGCAAGCTGAACTTCCGCTCTGTCCGCCAGTTCCGCCGCGACAATATTTTTTGCAATGTAACGCGCCATATAAGCCGCAGAACGGTCAACCTTAGAAGGGTCTTTTCCGCTGAACGCGCCGCCACCGTGACGCCCCATTCCACCGTAAGTATCTACAATGATTTTTCTTCCGGTAAGCCCCGCATCTCCATCCGGACCGCCCGTTACAAATCTTCCTGTAGGATTAATGTGATATTTTGTATCTTCATCAAGAAGCCCGGTCGGCTCAAGAACAGGTTTTACAATCTCATTTATGATTGTCTTTTCAATCTCTTCATGCGAAATTTCCGGATCATGCTGGTGCGAAACCACAACCGTGTCAATTCGAGCCGGTTTTCCATCTTTATATTCAATTGTAACCTGACTTTTTGCGTCCGGACGAAGCCACTTGATTTTTCCAGATTTTCTTAACGCTGTGGCCGAAAGCAAAATTTTGTGCGCAAACATAACCGGAGCCGGCATAAGCTCTGGAGTTTCGTTGCAGGCATAACCAAACATCATTCCCTGATCGCCAGCCCCCTGCAGCCCCTCGTACTCAGCAAGCCCTTCGCCAACAACACCCTGATTTATATCCGCAGACTGGGCATGAATTCGATTTTCAAATTTAAACTTCTTTGCATCCAGCCCAAAATCCTTGTTCACGTAGCCAATCTCCGCGGCAACAGAACGCGCGATTTTTTCAGCATTCTTTTTTATAAACTTAATATTTTCCTTTGCATCTTTTGTAAAAGAAATCTCGCCGCCAACAAGAACAAAATTCGTTGTCGCAAAAGTCTCGCACGCAACATGAGCGTTCGGGTCAAGTGCAAGACAGGCATCCAGAATCGCATCTGAAATCTGGTCACAAAGTTTATCAGGATGACCTTCGCCAACTGATTCTGAAGTAAAAAGATAATGTGATTGTTTTGAAGAAAAAAGTCCCATAAGACTCTCCTTTTTAGCAAAATTTTCTAGGCAAAGCCTAAATCCGCTTGCAATTTGGATAAATCAACGGATGGATTTATAGACTAAACCATAATGCAAAACAAAAAAATCTGCAAGTACAGGAAAAAAGTCTGGAAGGGAAAAGCCTTTCCCTCGTCGGCACTCCGTTGCCTCCTACCCTTTCTAACGGGGACACCCCGTAATGCCCCGGAATCATTTGCACAACTATCTGTATTTTCAGTAAAATAAAAATATGTCCAGAACTGTCTGTATCTGCCTTAGTGCGACAATCCAGAAAACAATTCAATTCAAAAATCTGCATCTGGAAAGTGTAAACCGTTCAGAAAACTACATAAAAGACGCGTCAGGAAAAGCCATAAATTCCGCGCGTGTATTAAACCAGCTCGAACCAGACAGCGCAACCGCCGTTTGTCCGCTCGGAAAACAAAATGCGCACGAATTCGCTGAACTTGCAAAAAAAGACGGCATAAATCTTGCAGCAGTAAAAATTCCAGGTTTTACCCGCGAATGTCTGACTCTTCTGGACACAGAAAAACATTCTACAACCGAACTTGTAGTTTCAGAGCCAAAACTTCAGGATGACTTTTCCGCAGCCGAAGAGGAGATTCTTTTTCTTGCGCACAAGGAAATTGAACAGGCGCAAGCCGTAATTCTTGCCGGAAGCAGACCGGAAATCTGGTCAACAGAACTTTATCCGCTCATCGCAAAAATCGCAAAATCTGCCGGAAAAATCTTTTTAGCCGACTACTGCGGAAAAGATTTGACAGAAACCCTAGAAATCTGCGCTCCAGACATAATAAAAATCAACGAGGAAGAATTCTCAAAAACATTCAGGCTTCCGGCATTTTACAACGAAACAGGTCTGAAAGAATTTATTTCTTTAAAAAGCAAAGAATTAAACAACATAATAATTGTAACCCGCGGAACAAAATCAACTTTTGCCGCTCAAAAAGGAATCCTGACAGAATTTCCTGCGGAAAAAATTGTTCCTGTAAACACAACCGCCTGCGGCGACTCATTCAACGCAGGATTCATCCACGAATATCTAAAAACAAACGATTTTCAGTCCGCGCTTGCAAAAGGAACATGGTGCGCGGCCCGCAACGCCGAAAACCTTCGCCCCGGCTCGATAATTTAAGAGAAAAAAAATGGATTCCAAAACACGGAATCCATTTACAATTCAAACATTGGGCCATCTAGGACTTGCCTTCCAGCTCGCAACCTCCTGTTGCTCTCTTCCAGGCCGCCTCACTCACTGCCGCACACCTCCTGTGTGCTTTTCCTCCCTATTCGGTCGGCGTTCGTTCGTTTCAAGTCCTGCTATTTCTTAGGCAAAAAAAAATGGATTCCAAAACACGGAATCCACCCATAATTCTTATTTGGGCCATCTAGGACTTGAACCTAGGACCAAAGGATTATGAGTCCTCTGCTCTAACCACTGAGCTAATGGCCCGAAATGTAGAATCTAGTATATCAAAAATATTTTTTTTATTCAACTGTTACTGATTTTGCAAGATTCCTTGGCTGGTCAACATCGCGGCCAAGCTCCTGCGCAACGTAAAAGGCAAAAAGCTGGCAGACAACAACCATCGGAATCGCGTAAAAAGCCGGATTTTCAACTTTTGGAACTGCAATAAATTCATCAACAATTGACTCAAGCTCCTTGTCGCCTTCAACACCGATTGCAATAACCGGACCTTTTCTGGCTTTTATCTCCTTGATATTTGAAATTACTTTTTCACGCAAAAAATCATCCGGAACAAGGAAAACACTCGGCGTCTGCTCATTCACAAGCGCAATCGGACCATGCTTTATTTCTCCGGCGGCAAACGCTTCCGCATGAACGTAAGAAATTTCCTTTAGTTTCAACGCGCCTTCCAGCGCAATCGGATACATCAGACCGCGACCAAGATACAAAAAATCCTTGCATTTTGCGTATTTTTTTGCAATCTGAATTATTTTGTCTTTATTTTTAAGAGCCTCTTTTACAAGCCTAGGCTGCATCATTATCTGCTCAATAAATTTCGCGCCGTCCTCTTTGCTCATTTCTCGCTGCCGTGCAAATTTCAGCGCAAGAAGATAAAAAATTATCAGCGTGTTAGAAAAAGCCTTTGTAGAGGCAACCGCAATCTCCGGACCCGCATGGATAAATGCCCCTCCGTCGCTTTCGCGCGCAATCGAAGAACCGACAACATTGCAGATTCCGTAAACTTTTCCGCCTTTTTCATGGATTTCCCGCATCGCGTACAAAGTATCCGCAGTTTCGCCGCTCTGGCTTACCGCAAGAAATACATCATCCTTGTTTACAATCGGATTTTTATAACGTAGCTCACTTGAAAATTCTGCCGAGCAAGGAATTCTTGCGTACTGCTCAATCAAAAGTCCGCCAAAAACGCTTGCATACCAGGAAGTTCCAGCCGACATCGCGGTAATTTTGTTTGTACGCTTAAAAATATCATCATCGTAACCGCTTAGTTTTGCCGTGGAGGCCTCAAAATCTATTCGTCCGGCAAAAGCACGCTCAATACTTTCCGGCTGCTCATTGATTTCTTTTTCCATGTAGGTATCGTATCCACATTTTTCAGTTTCCGCGGCATCGATTGAACATTCTTCTATTCGTTCTGAATAATCATTGTTTTCAATATTTGGAAATTTCAGCCCCTGCGGAGTAACTTCCACAACATCACCGTCCTCAAGATAAATAACGCGGTTTGTGTTTCCAACAATCGCATTCGCATCAGAGGCGATGTAATACGCTCCATCAGAAAGACCAACAACAAGCGGACCGCCACGTTTTGCCACAACAATCTTGTTCGGCTCATCAACGCAGGTAATTGCAAGGGCATAAGTTCCAACAACTTTACTCAACGCCTCCTGAACCGCGCTAACCAAATCACCTTTATAATATCTTGAAACAAGATTCGGAATTGTCTCTGAATCAGTTTCCGAAGAAAATTTTACTCCGTCTTTTATCAGCGCCGCTCGCAAAGGCTGAAAATTTTCAATGATTCCATTATGGACAACCGCAATTTTTCCATCATTAGAAAGAAAAGGATGCGCATTCTGGTCTGTAACCATTCCATGTGTAGCCCAGCGAGTATGACCGATTCCCCATGAGCCAGAAAGCTCTTTTGGCAGAACACCTATAAGTTTTGAAAGTTTCCCGGCCTTTTTATATAAATAAAATTTCGGCTCGCCGTTTTCTATTTTTCCGACAACAATTCCAGACGAATCATATCCACGGTATTCAAGTTTTTTTAGCCCATTAACAAGATAAGGAACAGCATTACTAGCACCAACATAACCAACAATTCCACACATGATATTGTCTCCCTTTTTATGATTTATATTTTCAATCTAATTTTGAATTATAGCCAAAGGAATAAAAGCGCAGGCGGATTTGCAATTTGTATCTATTGAATATATAAAATTTTTACGCTTTTTTCAAACCTGTTTTTGCTTTATTTTATTGAAAAAAATGACTTTTCGATTTATAGTTAACGAGTGTCTACGCTGTATATAGTTGGAACGCCCATAGGAAATCTTGGAGATATTACTTACAGGGCAGTTGAAACATTGAAAAATGTTGATGTAGTAGCTGCTGAAGATACTCGCCACACTTTACAGCTTTTAACACATCTGGAAATCCGTAAGCCGCTGATTTCGTGCCGTGCGCAGAACGAGGAATTTGCCGCGCAGAAAATCATCCAGTTTATGGACGAAGGAAAAAATATTGCATTTGCAAGCGATGCCGGAACACCTGGAATAAGCGATCCTGGAGCAGTTCTTGCAGATCTGGTAAGAAAAGCCGGACACGCTGTTGTGCCGATTCCTGGACCTTCTGCCTTTGCGACATTGGTAAGCGTTGCCGGAGCAGGCGGAAAAACCTTGATTTTCGAGGGATTTCTTTCACCAAAGCCGGGAAAAAGACGCTCAAGACTAAAGGAACTGCTTTCAACAGAAGATGCAATAGTTTTATATGAAAGTCCGTTCAGAATTGTAAAGTTACTGACGGATATTGCCGATATTGATAATAACCGCCGCGTTGTGGTTGGCCGAGAATTGACAAAGCTGCATGAAGAAATTATTGAAGGGACAGCCTCTGAGCTGCGTGATGATTTTGCTTCCCGTGCTTCAATAAAAGGAGAATTTGCAGTTTTCATTTCTGGTATAAAAAAAGTTCAACTTTCTGATGAATCTACCGATAAATAAGGTAGAGGGGCAGGACGGATATGATGATAAATGGAATCGGAGGAATTAATCCTCTCAACAATGTGCAGAAAACAAACCGCACAAACAACACAGAAAAAGCCAGCTTTGGAGCAGATTCAGTATCTATCTCTAAAGAAGCGATGAAAATGGCAGATGCTTACTACATGAAGCAGGTTTCATCTGAAACTCCAGATGTTCGAGCCGACCGTGTTGCAGAAGTAAAAGCAAAGCTCCAGAATCCTAATTATTTAAACGACGCAGTAATTGCTTCAGCTGCGGACAAAATTATGGAAAGTTTCGGTCTTTAATCGGCCCGAATTGATTTTATTTGCTAAAATTTTTGCCTGATACAAAAAGACGGAATAGATTTTCCGTCTTTTTTGTTTTATATTAATCATATTATGGCAGATTTGATTTTTAAGATTTCACCAAACATCGTTCTTGGCTCGTATACATTAACTCGTCTTGGGCAACACGTACGCAATTTTGGCTCAAGATTTATGATTATTTTAGATCCAATCCTAAAAGACTTTAACATTGCAGAAAAAATCACCCAGCCATTAGCAGAAAGAAAGATTGATTTTTTTGTTTACGACAATTTTAACGACGGCGCGACAACAAAAGATATTGAAAACGCAATAAGCCTTGCCCGTCAAAGCCATATCCACGGAATAATTGCCGCAGGCGGAGAAAAAGTAATAAATGCGGGCTGCGCAATAGCCTCGCTTTACAACGAAAAACAGAGCATCTACGATTATATAGACGGTTCAATTCCAGCGGCAAATTCAATTCCGCTGATTTGTCTGCCTAGCACATGCCGCGCTCCGTATGCGTTCACAAATTCAATTCCGCTCATTGACTCAAGAAATCATCAGATAAAACAGCTGAAAACACAGAACAATATATGTCGTCTTATGATGTGGGACCCGAACCTTTCGCTCAGCCTTACAGAAAACCAGACAGCCTCGCTTTCTTTGGAAACTCTTTGCCTTGCCTGCGAGGCTTACCTTTCACAAAAAGCGTCTTTTTTTAGCGATATGTTCTGCGAAAAAGCATTTGAACTTTTAAGTTACGGAATAGACGGAAAAAAATCCCTTGATATTACAACTCCCCAGGAACTTCTTTTGGAGCAAGGCGGCTGCATGGCGTCGCTCGCAGTTTCAACAAGTTCAGCCGGAATCGCAAGTCTTCTGGCGCTTGCAATAAACGCGCGGTTCAAAATCAGCCGTTCACTCGTAGCCTCGATTCTTTTTCCATACATGATAGAGGAAGTCTCAAAATTCAAGGCGGATAAAATTGAAAAAATCTCCAGAATTTTTGGCGCGGCAGACGAAAATCTTTCCAGGAATGACGCTGTCCAGAATTTCGCAGAAAGCATCCGTCAAAAATTAGCAAAGGCAAATCTTCCGGTACGTCTAAAAGAATTAAATCTTACAATGGAACAACTTGCGGTAAGCGCGGAGGACGCGGGGCAACTTGATATTATGACAATGCTTCCACGCAGCATGACTACAGATGAACTTTTTGAACTGATGAAACAGGCCTACTAAAATGATTGACCCGAACAAACTGTTCCAGCTTTCCGGCGGACAAAAACGAAGAAAACTCGCGCTTACTTTCGGCGCATTGGAACGCGATATTGCCGGAATCCCCGAAAAAGGGATGGAATACAACTTTCCTTCAATGCCACGTTCTGAATACACAAAAAAAATCACGGAAATACTGCTGCAGGATCCGAAACTTCCTGAAAATGCGGCCGCCGAACTAAAATCTTTGCTGGCGGCAAAACCTTTTGACGAACGAAGAATCTGTAACACCGCGCGGAATTATCTTCTTCAAATTATTGGAACATTTCCGGCGGAATGGGATTTAGTAATAGCACCGCATGCAGCACCATTCGATGAAGACGGAACCGTGCGTGCAAGAAATTTTTATCCGGGAGTCGCTGTTTACGCGGAGGACATCCGCTCGCCATTCAACATTGGTTCAATTTTTAGGACAGCGGAAGGAATGGGTGCGGAAAAAGTTTATATCTCACCGAACTGCGTTGACCCTATGCAACCACGGGCAATAAGAAGCGGAATGGGCTGCATAGAAACACTGGGCTACGAACGGAAAAAACTTGACGAACTTCCAGATGAAATTCCGGTTTTTGCGCTGGAAACAGGCGGAACGCCAATCGAAGAATTCAACTTTCCGCAAAAAGGAATCTGCATAATCGGCTCAGAAGAACTTGGCGTAAGCCCTCAGGCGCTAAAACGCGCGACTTACGGAACAGTAACAATCCCGATGATTGGACTAAAAGCCTCCCTGAACGTAGGTGTCGCATTCGGGATTCTTATGCAAAAATGGTGCGAAGCGCTAGAAGCGGCCAAAAATAACTAGAACTGAATTTTCCTGAACGCTTCCTGAAGTTTTTCTGAAATCTTTACAAATCCAGACTCGGAATTTATTCCAAATAAAGCAAGAAGCTCCGGATCAATCTGATAATACTCAAGCTCATATTCCTGATAATGGCTCATTGTGTCCGCAAGATTCACCAGAGAAACAAGAACTTTCTCTTCCAGCGGCGCGCCTTCCGGCGAATGGTGATAGCGAATCACATCAACAAGATTTTTTGGAAAATTCCATTTTTCCGCAATTCTTGCGCCAATTTCACCATGATTCACGCCAGAAACAATTTTTTCAAAGATTTCAGGGGAAATTCCTTTTGCCGTACAAATGCTCTTTATGCTTTCAAGGTAATCCGGACGCGCGTTCTCAAAAATAATTTTACCCATATCGTGCAAAAGTCCGCAAATATACGAATCTTCAATAACCGACTTGTCGTTTGAGCAAAAATTCATTGCCAGATTGTAGGAATAGAACGCGACCTGATAGGCGTGCTTCCAGAGTTTTTCGTTATTTCCGTTTACAGAAGCAAAAGTTTTTAGCGAGCCAACTGTAAAAAGCATATTTTTTATTCCACGGATTCCAATAAGTTTTACTGCCTCCGCAATATTTTTACATGGAACCGGAAGGGCAAAAGCCGCAGAATTGACCTGCTTTAAAAGTTCAGCCGTAAGCGCAACATCATTTGAAATCTGCATTGCAATTTCCGACATCTTTGCTTTTGGATCGCTTAAAAGATTACTAAGACGCGCGATATTTTCCGGAAACTGGGGAATCGCATCTATCGCGTTTTTAAATTCCTCGGAAATCGCGTTCATCTCGTATTCAGTTTTTTCGTTTAAAGGCAAAATAATCCTTGTAATTGTCTCGCCATTTTCGCAGATTGTCTGAAAATTATCTTCTGTAAGCCCGATTTTCTGCAGCATAAGAATCATAATTATCAGACCAAGCCCCGCCCCCTCTGAATTGTCTATGACTTTTGAAAGAGCGTCCTCTATCGAAGTATACTGCTGAACACGGCAAAGTTTATCGTGGATTCGCTTATATTCATCAACTACAAGCTGGGAATTATTCCTTACCTCAAGTTTTATCTTGTTGTTTCTAAATTGAAGAATCAGCTTTATGTAAAGCCCCGCACGCTTTTGCTTTTCAAGGTAATAATTCACATTTCCAAGAGTATCTTCCTTAAAAGTCTGCAAACCTTTTTCGTAATCCGCCGGATTTGTTATATCAAGATTTTTTTCCTTAAAATAAACACGTTTTGTATTCGCCTTTTTTGCGTTTGTAATAAGTTCCTGCTGGCAATAGATAAGATAATAAACCATGTGGTCCTGCCCAAGCTGATGAAGAAATTCCGTAAGAATTTCCTGCATATAAATTTCCATATCATGCGGCAAGGTGTAAGTTGTAATAGTAAGTGGCAATCCTGAACGAATCGCAAGCTTAATTTTTTCAGTATCAACCGAATATTTTTTCTCTGCCATAAACTTCTCTATTCACTTTTATTGGTTTACTATAAAACTCTTCAATAATACAAAAAAAAATCAGATTAAAAAAGACCTATTTTAACAAAGAAAATCCGCCCGGATTTTTTGCGCCTGCTTTTACCCAAGCCGTAATAGTTTTTGCTGAATTTTTACTTTTCATCTCATCCAAAGCAAGAATATAACCATTTAACCATGCCGAAAACGACGAGTCTTTGTGCATAACTTCACTTTGGTCATCACCTGCTACAAGAAGCACCGAAAGATTTTCGTCATCCACAGAATAAGCCGCCACATTTTCCGCAAAAGTCGCAAAAGCGGCCTCACCGGCGGCAACAAACGCATTCGACGGATTTTGAACAAAACCTTTTAGATTCGGGGAAAGAGCCACATCTTTTTCAGAAGGCTGGGCTTTCAACGCAAAAACAATCCTTGCCTTAGATTTATGCTGTTTAACGCGGTTCATGATTTCCAGAGCAAGAAACTGGTACGAAGAAATCAATGTGTCGCAAGATTCCGCGCAGTTTTCCGTTGAAAAATCTCTGAAAATTTCTGAGTAAAACGCTGAATCATAATAAAGAATAAAATCATCAATAAACCCAAGTTCCGTTTCAGCCTGAATAAGAGCCGCTCTGGCCGCAACTCCGGACCCACGCCGCCAGTCAATCACCTTAACGCCGGACGGAGCATTTTTTTCTTCACCAGAAAGCGCAAGCGCAACATTATTTTCTTTTATAACAAAACCATCCGCAAAATCAGCGACCGCCGGAAGTTCTTTTCCTGCAATAAAAATATTCTTTCCCATAGTTGAATTATAGCACAATCACATACTTTTACGAAATACAGCGTTATGATATAATTTTTTTTACTATGAAAGTTTGGATTAAATATCTTTTTGCCGCAATTTTTGGAATCATCTGCGCTTTGATTCTTCCTATCAACAATCCCACAGTGGCAGCCGCAATAAACTTTTTTACAGAAATTGTAATCCGTTTTGGTCGCTACATGGTCATCCCTGTAATATTTTTTACCGGAATCACCGCATTTAACAGACTGCGCGAAAATCGTCTTCTTATAAAAACCGCTGTCTGGACCGGCTCAGTGATTGCAGTCTCATCTTTAATCCTTACCGCTGTCGGACTTATTTCAATTCTTGTGGTAAAACTTCCAAGAATTCCTATTACCGTTGAAAATGTAACGGAAGCAGCCTCCTTGAATGTCGGAAACCTTTTCAGGGCACTTTTTCCTTATTCAGCATTTGAAAGCCTGAACAACGGAACTTTTATTTTTTCCGCATATTTTTTCGCGCTCTTAATCGGCTGCGCCTCAACTTCTGACGCAGTTCTTTTTAGACCGATAACAACGCTGGCGGATTCCCTCTCAAAACTGATGTACAACATCGGAATCATTTTTACGGAATTTCTTGCCTACGGAATGATTGCGATTCTCTGCTACTGGACTGTTCAATTCAAGACAATAATCCTGAGCGGCGTTTTTACCCCGATGATTATAATGTTCCTTGTTGACCTGATTATTGTGGCCGGCATAATTTATCCGCTGATAATACGCTATCTTTGCCACGATCCGCATCCTTACCGAATTCTTTACGCTTCTCTTTGCTCGCTGATTGCATCGTTTTTTAGCGGAGATTCAAATTTCGCGCTTTTAATAAACATCCGGCATGGAAAAGAAAGTCTTGGAATCCGCAGAAGAATTAACGGTGCGGTTCATCCGATTTTTACAATTTTTGCACGCGGCGGTTCTGCGCTTGTTACAACAGTAGGATTTATAATGATTTGGCGCTCTTACTCCTCGTTGCCGATTCCGATTACAGACATTCTATGGATTTTGTTCACATCGTTCGGAATTTCGTTCCTGCTCGGAGGTTTCCCTGCCGGCGGCGCGTTTATTTCCCTTACAGTCTTGTGCACGCTTTACAGCAAAGGATTTGAAACAGGATTCCTTCTGCTAAAACCGGCCGCTCCAATAATCTGCTCATTTGCCGCGGCGTTCGACGCTTTAACTGCAATGTTCGGAAGTTATATTGTAGCCGTAAAAACAAAACTTATTGAGCACCACGGAATCAACCACTTTATCTAAGTGATGATTTCTACAAAAACAGCCAAAAAGAAAATTTTATTTAAGGAAAATATAAAATGAAAGCTTCAAAATTTATTATTTCAACTTTACGCGATGCTCCAAACGAGGCTGTACTCGCAAGCCACAAAC